>NZ_JBQFPW010000007.1:0-237600 GCF_056536585.1 Ruegeria sp. CK2 | reverse complement strand
GTCGGTTCCGGCGGCCAGTTCTCCGGAGACTATCATCCGCCGCAGCTCTCTTACGGCGCGCTGCGTGCTGGAAAGGGTTTTGCTGCTTTGGCCCTTCACGGCGTCTCCAGGGTGATCTTTCTTCCTTCCGCGGCTGAACGGTAGATAGTCTCTTCGATGCGGATCACGTCCAGATAGTCCGGGCAGTGTTTCCCAGCGGCGTACCATTTAGAAGGCCCGAAATGACATGACTTTGCAAGGCATGGACGCAATCACCACCAAATCCATCATGCGTGTTTGTTGGTAGAATTTGCCGCGGTGCTTGGCGAGCATTTTCAGAACGCACGTCCGGATGACGTCAGAGGATGCGAACAGTTTCAAAACCGTCTCCGAGAATCTGAAGCGTTACCTCAGACGAAGTTTCCAATGGGAGCGGTTCATCGGGTCCTTCATTGCGGGGCGCTCGCACGGCTGGACCGAGGCGACATTCGTGAGGTCCAGAGCCTCGTCAAGGATTGGTCGGAAGAGTCGAGCGTCCCATTTGCAACATGTATCTCGGCTCGCTCTACGGAACCATCGACGCTGTTATCTCGCGAGTCAAGCATCGCCAAAACGACTGGGGGCTATCGGTCAGGCGTATCTCAACTATCGCGGAAATTTTTCGTACGAGGATGAAAAGTTCAGCTTTGTCAGTTGCGAAAGCTGGATCGTCGTGTATCTGGACGACTGCGGTTTCGGCCGTTTCAAGCGCGGCAACGGGGAAGCGGCGATCGGCTTTTGTACAACGATCATCGGTCTCGACTGAGTGAACTGATGGGGCTCCGATGCGATCAGCGACGGGACCTGCGCCGGATGATGCGCGCGATGACGTGGAGATCTATCGCGAGGGTGTCCGGATACTCGAGTCTCGGGCTGGCCGATCTTCTCTGCACAGTTGGGCTAGAAAGCGCGGCGGCCCGACGAAGACGCCATTTTGACCGACCTTGCGCTGGACAGTCTCGGCACGCGCGCTGCGCGGTGCATGCTGAACGAGGCGCATGATCTCGCAACCCGCGATTCAGAAAGTGCAACTCAGGTGCACCGACTGACGTCGGACGCTGTCGCGCTCACCCTGCGTTGCCGCTTCGAGCCGAGCGATGACCCGATCATCCTTCCCAAATGGCACGCCTTGTCCCAGCATCTTCTGGTAATGGGCGAGTGGCTGGCAAAGAAAGACCGACAGAGATGGCTCCGACCCACCGATCGGGCAGCAAGGGGGCGGACGGCGGAAATCCTGATCCATGTGTCGAATGCGGCTGTCTTCGATCTGATGTCGGACAACCCCACGCCCGACGCTGTCACCCATTTCTACAATGTGATTTGCCTGATCGGGAAATTCACCGAAAGGCTTGTGCGTTCGCATCAGGTCGCATCCGGGCAAAAGCGCTTCCTCCGATGGCCGGATACCTTAGTGATGCAGGCCCTAGAAGGCGTTTGCCGGGCCATGGAAGCCTTTGTCGAGAAAGAGACCGTGTTGAGCCTGGGCATGGCATCAAAGCGAGGAGCTGCCGCCTATCTGGAAGAGCTCGCTGGCATTCTGCAACGCCAGATCCTGAGTAGTCTGATGGCGACAACAGGTTATCCAGGAGATGCCTTTGCGGTTATGGGAAGTGCCAATCAGCGATGGCACCATCCTGCGCGACCCACTGGTGCTGGTGCAACAACTAGGACATGTCCGGACGCCGAGTAAAAAGCAGCAAATCGATAGGAAAGAACTCGCCTACGCGCTGGAAAGAGCCACGCAGTGGGGGAGGCGGCAGCCTGCGCGCGGCGAAGCGCCATAGCGGTCACTCAAACCAGCTTCATCAATGTGTGCTTTCGTCCGCAGATTGTGAGTTCGATCATCTCCCGATTTCACGGCCACGGCGAAAGTCCGCAATCATGGCCGCACCAAATGCTTCGAGGCCTGAAAAGAGCGCGTTGGGCATGACGAAAGTGAACTCCGCGGTTATTTCCGAACCCAAACGTTCCACTCGGCGCAACGCGCCGCTCTCAGAAATATGTGCCCAAGAATGATATAAAGAATGGACAAAGCACCCTAACGACGGCGGAAACTTTGACCATGGTGCCAGCTTGACTAGGGAAACGAGGCTAACGCCGAGTTAATAAACAAACCACCCGATACTGCTTGTCCACGAAGGGGCTGCCATGGGTCTGGCCAAGTAAAATAGTTTCACAGTGCAATCTGAATTGTGCGCCTACGGTCATTTTGAGCGAAGTCACAGCTATGCTACACTGGGTTTGTTTCAGTTATTCTATTTTAGGGGTTTCCCATGTTCAATTATTCAGATCCGTCTGGATCAGATCACCTGTCTCGTTTTCGCGCAATCAGCGAATGGCGAGGTCTTGTCGAGGCGGAGTATCGAAGCGCGGCCAAGCAACCTGACAGCGCGTTTACCTGGATTGACGCTATTCTTGACGTCGACACAGCTGATCGCGCAAAGGCTACAATTCCATGGAAAGCTTTTCCAATTCGTGTCGGAGGAACGGCTGCTCAGATCGATGCCGACCGCAACTTGCAGGAGGAGTACGTTGAGTGGTCCGTTTTCCGTGCTCCGGGCGGAAACATAGATCGCATATCCTTTACAACTGAGTTTCGTGAGTACTTTGGCGTGCTGGCAGGGGTGTCACCGACCGGAATCAAGACTGCGGTTGAGTCCATGAATCAAGGCGCAACCCCGACCAACTCGGAGCTGTACGGCCGCAGCAACCTGGCAGGAACAACGGTCCGACAACGCGAGATTCTGTTTCTAAACCATCTGCGCAATAACCCATGGAATAACGGGCAGAAGGGTATTCTTGCGCTTACCACTCCGGTGAATTCCATACCTGCGCTTTTTGGCCTCGCTGCTTTCTGCGGTATCGAGCGAACGGGGCTTCCAGCGTCCGAAGTTTGCGCGAATGTTGGTGGAGCATGTGTACCGGGGCGACAATCCGATCCCCAGATTTGTACTGCTTGCCAGCAGCAAGTTCGCGCGTCCCGATCTTTTTCGTTGGTCGATCCAATTGGCATCTTTATCCAGCGCCTCGAAGGCAACTGGGCGATTGATGGTACCCAGATCGACATAAACGATCAATCAGCCGTAAATCCCCGCTGGGTTGTGAGCCGAAACGGGCGCCGAGGGACCCTGCTGGTCAGCGGAGCGGGTGAGCTAGAGCTGGACGGAGATCCGATCACAAGCGGCTCTCAGGTAGCGGACAAGCTGTTCGTGGCGGCAACGGTTGCAATTGCGGATGACGCAAACCTTCCGGAATGGGCACGCACGGGCAAAGAAAACCTTCAGCGCCCCGATGCGCGTATTGGTTGATGGAGGTGAAGATGAAACTCAAATTGACAGCGCTCATCATTGCCATTGCAGCACCGTTGCAGGCCCAACAACTGTTGCATCAGCCAACTGACGCCAGCCCTCCCACAACAATTCCAGCACCGCTGCTTAACGAGATTGACGACCCGTTTTTTAAAATCGCCATTCAGTCCGCACCTCAACCTCGGTCACTTACTGCAGTCATAAACACATTGCTGGAGGGTGGCAGATCAGACTTCCAGAGTTTTGTGGTGGGAGAACAGATTGGCCGCAGTGCCTTGTCGACCGAATGCGGTCCATCTAATCGGCGAATGGTTATTTCATTTAACGGCACCCACGCACCGAGCGGCATCGTTCTGGACAACAATGTGTTCTTTTCGGTCTTCATGACCCCCAACAACCCGGTAGGAGATATCGAAGTCGTCGCCTGGGATGCTACGCATGGCACCTATAACTACTACAAACTTGAGGGAGGAACCTGGCGTTTCCGCAACAGTTCCAGCGAGCTTGACACGGCCTCTTCAAGTCACCTTTCGCAGGGCTGCCTATCCTGCCACTTGAACGGTGGGCCAGTGATGAAAGAGTTCACTTTCCCCTGGAACCACTGGCACAGCCTGCCCAACACCTTTGAAGCTCTCTATCTGTTTCCCGGTGTGCAAAGCTGGCCGATTGCCAATACCAACTTTTTGGGCAACCGCTTGAACGGCGCTCAAATTCTCGAGGTCTCCATACAATCTTCGCTGCAACGGTTCGCGGACGCGGATATACGCGATCACATTGACACCGCCTCAGACGGAAGCGTGCTGGTCTCTGACCTGCCAAACTTGATCGATAGCCTGTTTCAGCCTACCGAACTAAATCTGGGAAGCTCCAACAAAACATCCGGGCTGGACGAAGGTGGCCTCACCGATCGTGCAACGGGCGCACTAAACATTCCCGACAGTTTCTTCGTGAACATCTTTCAGATGCGCGACATTGATCTGCCGGTGTTTGGCGGGTTGGGTCTTGTCACCAACGTATTCACACCCGGCAACCTCGGCCTTTCGCTCGAAGAATATGAGGAACTGCTTTCCGACAACAGTATCGGCACAGAGTGTATGCCGGGTCGCGATACTCTGTTCCCTTGGTTCGGGCCAGAACCGTCGGAATTCGACCGCCGAATGGTTGAACGCCTCAACAGACGCGGGGTTGTCGATGATGCTTTCATTGCCGCCGTGCTTGCCATTGATGTCGAAACACCGCTCTTCTCCCAAGAGCGGGCTTCCCTATTGCGACATGTTCCACAGGAAGTGAGGTCTCCATCACTGTCGCAATTGCCGGATACGCTTCGTGCAGTGGTGATCGCCAGCCTTGAAGCAGAATCAAATCGTTCTGCGGCGGAAGATGACTTTTTGACGTTGCTGAAAAACCCAGATCCGGTGACCGAACTGGACACTAGAGTCCGTGGTTTCCTGGCCCGTACTCAGGAACAGCTTGCAGACCCTGCTGCCAGGCAAACCCATCTTCAGCAACTGTTTTCACGCTTGTTGGAGAACCGGGAGGTATTTCAGACCAACCCCATCAGCGCTCCGTTGAACGAGTTTACGGGTCTCATTCCAAAGCCTGCCAACTAAGGTTAGGATTCATAACCAGTAGATGACAGTTTCTGCGAGGGTCTTCTCAGAGGAAGTTGGGTTGAGGCGGGCAGGGTGCTTTCGAACAAGTTCCAGCCCGGTCAATTTTGTCGCCGATCCTAGGATCAATTCTAGTTCATGTTTTGGCGGTGCCGCGAATGGCGGCAATGTGGGCTGCGACCGCAGCATCCTAAAGACAGGGCCACCGGCAGGAAAGGGCCGCTCAAACCTGAGCGAGGTCGGGCAGTCAAAAAGATGCCACGATAGCTCCGAAGTCAGCATCGAGCCCAACAGTAACCGATGCTGCGCAGTTTGCGGACGTCAGCTTCCACTTCATAACCCAGGTAGCGTTTGTGATTGCGTCGGCAAGTCGCCGCCGCAATCGAGCGCTCAATCCAAAAGCAAAACAGCCTCGACCTCGAAGAGCATCGGGTCGATGGCAAGCTTCGGAACGGGGATCAGCGTTTGCGCGGGCAGTGTCTCGCCGAACATCCGCTTCAGGTTTTCGGTCAGCACGCCGAGCTTCGACATATCGTGGTCGACCACGAACACGGTCAGCTTCACGACCTGTTTGGGGAGAGCGCCGAGCGCGTCGAGGACGGCAGCCAGATTGGAGTAGGCCTGCTCAACCTGGTTGCCGAACTCCGGCGATAGGTAACCGTTTTTATCCTGTCCGCCCTGTCTTGATATAAAAGCAAGCTGTCCCGCAGCGGGAGACACGACTGCCGTGCTATAGCCGTTTAGCCTGGGATCATGCAGGTGCGGTGGATTGACGATGCTCGGCAATGCGCCGTTGGATGTATTCTGGTCTCGGGACGTCATGTTCATTCTCCTTGCTGAGTGGACCGGGATCGACTTAGAACCCTACGGTGACAAAATTTGTCACTGAAAGTGCTATAGTGAATAAATGAACATCCGCCTCCGACATGATGCCATCGTGCGCACCCTTCGCCGTAATGGAACCGCAACGGTCGACGAGCTGGCCAGTCAGGTCGGTGCGTCCAGACGAACGGTATTGCGCGATATCGGGGCGTTGCGTGACCAGGGCTTTGTCATCCATTCCGAATGTGGGCGCGGCGGGGGCGTTCGACTTGATCCGCAATCCGTGCAGACCACCGCTCGTCTCTCGGTCACAGAGGTGTTTGCGCTTCTCGTCAGTGTCGCGGCCATGCGTGCTGCGCGAAGCCTTCCCTTCTCCGGTCTCGCCGACGCGGGGCTTGCTAAGATCGAGAAGGCCCTACCGTCGGACAAGGTGCGGGATCTGCGCAGGTTCCTTGACTGTCTACATGTCGGTCAGCTGTCGCCCAAACAAGACATCTCGGACATGGGCACGATTGACCTCGCGCTTTTGCCTGCCTTCGAAACCGGGTTTCTGCAACGGCAAAACCTGCGCTTCGGCTACCGGGACGCCAAGGGCGGGGAATCAAGCCGCGAAGTCGAACCGCAAGCTATGCTCATCCTGCCGCCGCTCTGGTATCTCGTGGCCTGGGATCCCAGCCGTGAGGATTTCCGGCATTTTCGCATGGATCGGATCAGCCGCCCCGAGGTTGTCGAGGGAACATCATTCCGGAGACGGCATATTCCGTTCGAGGACGATGTCTGTCCTTTCAGCGAATTACCACGCTGAACAGAAAACGCGTGACGTCCGGTCGGCAGGGGTCCCAGTATCTTGACCCGTCAACGGCCCCAAAATGTTGGCTCAGGTCCGCGCTCAATCCCTTCACCCTTTGTCGGGATTCTTTTTGGAACGCTTCGCCTCGACCTGCTTCTTCGTCAGTGCAACACGGATGATGCGCTGAAATCGCGGGCAATCCAGATGGTTTTCGGCGGTGCAATTCATGACATGGCGAAGGCCGTCCCGTAAGGCCGTCAGTTCCTTGATCCTCACGTCGATTGCATCGGCCTTTGCTGCCAGAACAGTACGATCCAGATCGGGCCTGCCTTCTGAACCCATCGTCTCTTTGATCTCGCCGAGTGAAAACCCGGCGGTTTGCGCCAGCGAAATGAGGGAAATTCTTGTCTTCACCTCGTCCTCATAGAGACGTTTCAATCCCCGTCGACCCACCGACCGGATCAGGCCAACCTCTTCATAATAGCGGAGTTTTGACGGTGAAAATCCGCTTGCGCGAGAAAGTTCAGAAATGTCGAGCATGGCCTTGACCTCAAGTGGGCTTGAGGTTGCATGTTGCCCCTCCACTGCAAAACATCAACAGAAACTAAGGTCGATGCCTCCATGACAACAGAAATTTTCTTCAGCGCGGTTCTGATCGGCCTTGGCGCGACAGCCTTCATGGATATGGTCGCCCTTTCCCAGAAGCTGATCTTCTCTCAGCAATCGCTTAACTACGCGATGGTGGGCCGTTGGCTCGGCCATGTCGCGCAGGGGCAGATTGTTCACAGGCACATCACGGCCAGCGACCCTGTTCCGGCAGAGCGTTTGTTAGGCTGGAGTGCACACTATCTGACGGGCGTCGTGTTTGCGCTGGTTTTTTTGGCCGTAGTCGGTCGGGACTGGCTTGAAGCGCCAAGCCTGCTGCCTGCGATTGCATTTGGAGTTCTTACAGTGCTCGCGCCTTTTCTGATCCTTCAACCGGGCATGGGAGCGGGGCTGGCGGCACGGTTAACGCCCGACCCACGAGCTGCGCGGCTCAAGAGCGTCTTTGCACATCTCAGCTTTGGAATTGGGCTTTGGATCGCGACAAACTGCATATCCATTTCATTCTAACATTTCGCGACTAGCGTACCGAAAACTGTCAGAAGCGCCACGGGGCGCTTATGACTGCCTTGTTGCGCAGGCTGTGAATTCGGCAGCCACCATATTTTGCTACTGCAGCGAATGTCTCTTCTGACGGGCCGCACCGCAGCGACGGCACTCGTCGTCCAGCGGCGGTTCAGGGCCGATCCTCGTCAAGGCAAGCTGTGACCGCGAAGAGGCCACTGCGGCACATGCTGCATTGCGTTCCGCTGGTTTGTAACCGAGCCAACCTAACGTTCTGATTGAAAGCGGTCTTAGCCAAATTACACCGAGGTTAGAAGTCCGCCTGCACAGCGTATTGCAAGAAATCATCGGTCGTCAGCGTGGCTCATTTTAGGATAAGCTGGCGGCGCAAAAACCCGATGATGGAAGGCCCACTTCCGAAAGAAAGTGCCAAACATGAAGCACGTACCAATCCTGATGCCTCTAAGTCTTGGCGTTATTGTCATCAACACAATGCCAGTCTGGCTGGCTGAGCTGGCAGGCCATCAGCAGGTGTCAGAGCCCCTAGCGGGCGGGTTTGGAAGTTTGGTCCTTCTCGCCGCGGCAGTGGCGTGCGTGGGTCCGATTTGGGGGAAATTTGCTCACGCCGCTCGACTATTTATCCCGGCGTCGTTTGCGATCCTCGCACTCGGCGAACGGCTCCCGGTGATTGGCCTTGGTTTGTGTTGTATCCTGCTGGGCGTAGCGCTCGGTCTTGCGACGAACCGGGCTCTGTATGGCCTGCGACAGGTGGAAGACCCTTTGAAACTCGTAAGTGCGGCGCTCACATTCGGTCTTGGCGTCTCATTTGCGATCTATCTTGTGCTGTTCTCATTTTCCCCGAACGTTATGTGGATACTTGCAGCCACGTCCCTGATCCTGCTGATGGTCATGGCCGATAATCCGCTTGTGGCGGACCGCCGACAAAAACACATTTCCTCTTCTAGTCTACCGCTTGGGTATGTTCCGTTCTTCGTTATGATGGGCGCTTATTGGAGCTTTCTGGAGCTATACGGCCAATCAATCGGTGCCAAGGACGGCTTGGCACTATGGCTACTGTTCAGCCTAGTTGCAGGAGCAATCGGATCGTTAGTAGCGGGGTGGTTTCCATCTTGTCATTGGCCGGGGTTGCGGACGTTTGCTTTGCTGGCGGCAGCCATTACGGGTGCTGCCAGCTACATCTCGCCGAACCTAAATTTGCTCGGCCTGAGTATTCTGGCCAACGGGTTTTTTCTATTTTTGTTCTTCCCGCTCTACATTTCCACTCATCAAGATCGGGCGCCTGTGGCCGTGGCGATTTACTTGCTGGGGTTTGCCTTTGGCGGCCTCGCTGGCGCGTTCATTCTGCAGATCTCAGGCTACCCGGGTCTCGGTCTGACGATTCTGGCCTCTGGCCTTGTCGCTATATTGCCGAGGCAGGGTCTGCCGTCGCGACGATCTTGAGGCCAGCTTGAGCCCAATGCTCAAGCGCGGAAGCCACAAGATCGCGGTTCGCGTCCCACATCGCAAGCTCGTCCATAACGCGGGCCTCGAATGCTGGGAAAACGGTGCGCAAAATCTCCACTTCGGTCTGGGCGGTGGCAAGATCGCCAGCGGCTGAACAGAGCCACACAAGATGCGCGTGGTACCAATAGAAGCCGGGCATGGGGTGGCGCTGTAGTTCCAACAAAGCTGCGTCAAACATATCGAGGCGCGTATAGCGCCACGTTTTGGCAAAGTGATACCAGCCCGGATGTTCGGGGGACAAATCGATTGCCTGGTCGAGAAGCGCGATAGCCTCTGCCTCTCGTCCGATGAACGCATAACAATGCCCGATCTCGGAGAGCACATCCGAGTTGCCAGGATTAAGAGCCAGAGCCTTCTCTGAGGCTTCGTCGAACCCCGCGATATCCATGGCATAGAGGCGGCACATCGCAAGCGCCGTCTGTGCAAAAGCATTGCGCGGATCAGCAGAGACCGCCTTTTCGGCAGCCGCGGTTGCAGGGGCCAACGCATCGAAATCAGCGCGTTCATTGACATGGTATCGAAACTCTTCAAGCAACAGGACTGCAAAGGCGGCCCAGCCATCAGACGCATCCGGATGGCGCGCCAGAGCGGGTGGAAATGCGTCGCGCAACGCGGCATGCAGTTGAAAGTCATAGGTGCGATAGTACTTGCGGAAATCAGCGACCAGGCGAAAGAGGGTCCAACTTTCGTGATGAATTCGTTCTGTCGTGAAACCTCCTTTGCCTTGTGCTACCGGCCCGTGGGGACCGGCTATTCGTGCGGCACAGATTTGTGCAATACGATCCTGCGCATCGAAGATCGAGTGAACCGTCGCCTCATGGTCAATTTGTTCGGACAAAAGAACAGAACCAGATTGTGTCGAGGCAAGCTGAACGCTGACCCGCAGGCGCGTCTCGGTTCGCCGGACACTGCCTTCCACGATATAGTCGGCCTGGTATTTGTGTTTCATCTGTGAGGGGTCGAGCGCTGCCGTATGAGCCGCATCGGATGTGGCCCGTGAAAGAACCTTTAGGTCCCGAAATCGGGACAGGCTGGTGATGACCTCATCCGTGAGCCCTTCAGAGATGAACCGGGCATCGGGATCGGCGCTCGTAATGCGAAACGGCAGAACCAGCAGGCAGGGCGCGTCTTGCTCGATACTTGGGTGCGTTTCAAGGTGCCGGGCAGCCTTTCTCAGACGGAACCCGACGCCGTGCACAGTTTCGATAATCCGTTGTTCGGCGCCTGTATCGCCGACCGCGTGCCGCGCCTCCTTGATGGCCGTAGACAATGTCGCGTCGGTGACGATCCGACCGTTCCAGACCCGGTCGATTAGGTCATCCTTACTCACGATCTGATCGTTGGCATCCACTAGGGCGCGCAGGATTCCAGCCGTCTGCCGGGTCAGACGGCGCGGTTCATCGCCACACTCTGCGGTCATCCGATCAAAGTCGATCCGGGCATCTGAAATCTCAATCCTCATCGACCAAAGGATACCCAAATGCGCAACCGGGGAAAAGCTCCGCAAAATCTCAGACTCTTCTCAGGATTATCTCAAGCGACGCCTAGCGCCGTCCCTTAGGTCTCTGCACAACCCGCCGCATTCGAGGCCACAGACCGAAAGGACAGACCATGAAGTACCGCAATGCACTCCCGCAGATGGCTGGCAAGCAGATGATCACGGACGGTGGTCTTGAGACTTCGCTCATCTTTCATGACGGGATCGACTTACCCCTTTTTGCCGCGTTCAAGGCGCTAGAGACCGATGCCGGGATCGCCGCCATGGATGCTTACATGGCCCGCTTCGCCAGAATTGCCGTCGATGCAATGCGTGGTTTCATCATGGATACGCCGACATGGCGGGCAAGCGCGCGATGGGCTGCGGAATTGGGAATGACTCAGGCCGACCTGCGGGCAGTTCATCGTGAGGTGATCTGTTCTCTGACAGGGTTGCGGGATCAATATGAGACTGCGCAGTGCCCGTTCGTCATCAACGGTGTAATCGGGCCGCAAGATGACGGGTATGCGCCGACAAGGGTCATGTCTGCCGCACAAGCGGAGACCTATCACGCTGCACAGGTCGACTGGTTTGATGAATTCGGCGCTGACATGGTGTCTGCGATTACCATGACATATGTTGATGAGGCCATCGGCATAGCTAGCGCCGCGAAGACACTAGGTATACCAGTTTCAATTGCTTTCACTGTTGAGACGAACGGGCAGCTGCCATCGGGCGAAACACTGGCTGAGGCGATCCACGCGGTTGATGAGGCAACGGATGCGTATCCGGCCTACTTCATGATCAATTGTGCGCACCCGGACCACTTCGCGCATGTTCTTGAAGGCGATTGGACATCCCGGATCATGGGGCTCCGTGCCAACGCGTCTCGCATGAGCCACGCGGAGCTTGACGCATCAGACACGCTTGATGACGGAGACCCGAACGAACTTGGCGCACTTTATGCCGGTCTTCTGCCACAGTTGCCCAACCTGACGGTCATGGGCGGCTGTTGTGGGACGGATCACCGCCACGTCGCCGCTATCTGCGCGGCCACAACCGCCACCTGAATCCGGAAACGTAGGACGCCATGGCGTGCACATATCAACAGCCGTTTGCGGTCCCAACCGCACGCGTTCTGTAACCCTGACTTCAAACGCATATCTAAAAAATGGAATTCTAAAATGTTGAAATCTACCCTAACCACTCTGGCCCTGTTGACCACAACCAGCATGGCCACTGCCGACGGCGCGCCTATGTCTTTTGATGTTGCCGAAGACCTCAGCCGATTCATCTTCGCCTCTGAGCCGGTGTTCGAAGACGGCGTGCCCGCCTTCGGCAATGCCTTCGTCACGCAAGGTTACATCTATGAAGATGGCACACTCGATGGTGGCGCTGAAGGTACGCTGGCAGATGGCAGCCCTGCCTTTCCCAAAAAGGTGATCGGCCGGTGGACATGCGATGGTTATTTTGTCGGCGCCGGCGCGCGGACCACAACCGGCGCGATGGTCATCACGCGGCAGGTGTTTGAATTTGACAACGGCGACATCCTGATCAATCAGGGCGCCGAACTGGCAGACATTGGGGTCGACGCCCCTCGCGCTATCACGGGCGGGACTGGCAGCTTTGCCGAGATCACTGGCGAAATGACCCAGGTGTTGCTTGGCATGACCGATGGGTATGGCGTGCGCCTTTCCGTCGACATCCCATCCAATGAACAGGCGGCAAGTGACGAGCCTTATGTGGACGAAACCGATCACATTGAATGGGATTCCGGTTTTCCAGTTGGCCCCCTCAATCAGGGTTGATCCCACCCAGAACCAAGACGGCCCGAACTCTGGAGTGGGTCCGGGTCGTTCCTGAGATCAGAGGAACGAAAAGTGCAAATTTCACAGCACTCCAAAATCACCGAAGCGTCCGTCGATGACGCGGAAAACCCTACCAAGCTGATCGACATCGCCGGGGAAGGCATTCCCACATGGCTCTGGTCCGAGTCGACAGGAGACTCCAAATCGGTGCTTGAGGTCGGTCGCGAACGCGCCATGCGAGAAAGCGGCGGGTTCTCCTATCGAAACGCGCGCGTCGCTTACTCAAATTCTGCCACGCTCGGGATGGTGCTAAGCTATCCCATCGACAAGGCCCCGGAGGGCAATCTCGATGAATTGCCCGCAGCCCCCGCGCCCTTTGTGGCGTTGGAGCGCCGTTTGGTCGGTACTTGGTACGTAAATGCCCTCGCGGTCTTTCCTCACTTTCGCGGCCACGGACTTGGCACGGAATTGCTTCGCGCAGCCGAGACATAGGCGCAGACGGCAGGGTACACGCAGATGAGCATTCAGGTTTATGCACAAAACATCGGTGCGACGCGACTTTATGCCAGATCAGGGTATGTTGAAACCGCAAGCAGCCCTGTGCGAGACCATCCCTGCCAGCCATACTATACCGGTGACGTCCTCCTGCTGAAGAAGCAGATTTTCTGAGGGACGTGCCAAGACAAATGAGGACAACAATGTCAGCAACACCAAAACAACCAACGGTTCGATCCTCTGAAAACGAAACGTTTTCGATCTGTCTGGCGGAAATCCTCCGGGCGGAAGTAAATGACATCCCCAGCACGTCCTCGGGTTTGGGCTTGGAGCATATCGGATACTGGCTGGCAGCGCAGAACCTTGCCCTGATCCCGGTTCATGAGCCTGCCGGATTCCAGTGGGCTGGCTGGTGGATCGGTCGGCTGGACGGCGGTGACGGATACGTCGTGATGGCCGGAACGCCTTCGGGCGTCGCCTGGGTGCCGGAAGGCGTGACCTGTGGATCGGGGGAGGTCATCGAAGGTTGGGTCATTGCCCCTCCTGCGCTGTCCCTGCGTGCACGAGGTGCCAATCAAGGGGCTGTCGAGGCCATCTACCGGTTCGCAGACACAGGCGCGCCCGGCGAAGCGTTGAAACGCGCACGCCTCATTTCTGGCGTTGGTATGGAAGGGGATCGCTATGCTTTGGGCAAAGGACACTTCCAAAGTGAGGGTCGCTGGGGTCAGGCCCTTACGCTTGTTGAAGCGGAAGCAATAGAGATGCTGGCGTCCGAGCATGGCGTTGTGATGGCACCCGTTGATGCGCGACGGAATGTCGTGACGCGTGGGATTGATCTCAACGCACTCATGGGAGAACGATTTCGTATTGGCTCCGTGCTGTGTCAGGGGTCGCGGCTGGCCGAACCCTGCGCATGGCTTCAAAAGACAACACCCAAGGGTATGCTGCGCGGCCTGGTGCATCGTGGGGGTTTGCGTGCAGATATTCTGGAGGACGGGGAGATAGCAACAGGAGACGTGATCCTACCTCATGCAGCATCATCTAAGAGAGATCGCGCTTGACGTGCGTCCGTTCTGACACAGTGCACATCAAGCAGTCATTCTAGCCTATGACAGCAGCGGCGGCAAAGCCTCGCAATTCCCTAATTGTGAACGGTACCACATTTCGCGCAGGCAGCGAATGTCGGCAACGCGGGCTGCGACTGCAGCATTTCAATGTCATGGCCAACGGCAGGAATGGGCCGGAACGGAATACGAGTATTAACGAAGGGGCTCATCAGTTTGGCCCACTGACGGCGCAAGAGGCCCGGTCCAGGGTTTCATACAGTGTCAACGTTGCCTTCCTCCTCGATCTGCCAGCTCAAACGTTGGAACGTGCGCCGTGCTTTTGCGATCTGTTCTTCAGTTCCCATCTCCTCGTAGATCCTGATCGCGGTTTGCATGGTTTGTGCGGCCTCTTTGAAACCGCCGATTCGATCTTCCTCTCTATCGTGGATCACCTGATCCGCTCGGATTTCGCCGATCAGTAGTGTTGCCTCGGCCCATCCCAGGGGATCCGCTTTTACAGCGCGCAATTCAAGCACGCTGCTCGCAAAGGCCATCGCTGAATTGAGCAGTTCAGCGCCCCCCGCGCCAAGCCTGTAAACCGCTTCGTTCCAGAAGAGCTTTGCAGCGAGATAGCGCGCGCGGGCCAGTTCGGCGGGATGATCGCCCATTGCGAGTTGTTCTTCACTTTCAGCGACCAAGTCGATCGCTCTCTGGCATATCGTCGTCCGTTCTGTCTGGCCAACGCGAACGGACTTTCGGTCCAGCAGATCGGCAAGGTCCAGTTTCACCAGCGCCAACTCAAATTGGGCATCCAACTGTTCATAGAGTTTGCCGGCTATCGTGAGGAGTTCTTCGGCCTGTTGCAGAAAGGGATCGGCGTCGGCATCAAGGGTGAACTGAGCGGCCTGTAGATTGAGCCATCCCGCCGTCGCCCGCGCCGTTGCCGCGCCGTGAAAATCGGACAACATGTCCGCAGCAATGATCTGAGCGGCAATCAGGTCTTCTTCTGCTGCTTCGAAGTGACCTTGCCCGTCCAAATGCCCCAGGGCCGCGTAGAATTTAGCGTGTATTGTGCCCCGATGCAGAAAGAGACGGGCGGTAACATCGGCTGGAAGTTCCGCTGCCGCTTCACTTAGCAAAGGGTCGATGATGCGCGTCCCGTAGAGGTACCCGTCGGTGCCGTAACGATCGCCATAAGCCATAAGCGCAAGTGCATAGTTCGAGCGCCTCATAGCGGCGTCATGTTCATCAACCATCGCAATGCCATTTGCGGTGCTTTCAAAAAGCCGGAACGCCTCTTGCGGTTGAGAGTTCAGGAGATGCACCATCGCCTCGGGCTCCGCAATGTTGGCGCGGAATTCCAGGTTTTTGCGCAGAGAGTTGTCTTCAAGCGCTTTCCTTGCCTCTCTCAAAAGAAAAAGCGCTGCGGAAAGATTCATCTGACTCAATGCGGTCTGGGCGTGTTCCAGATAGGATTGCACGACCGGATCGGTGTCATCGACGTCGTCTAGTGCCGCCTTAACCTGCTCGTACTCCTGGGCTTTGTGGATGATATCCGCGATAAGCTTACTGCGCGGGGCGGTGTTCGCGTCGGGCAGCTTGAAAGCCGCTGCCAGAATTCGAAATTCGGCGTCGGCGGCATTTTTGACTGTGTCGACGACAGCGTCGAGGCTGCCGTGTTTCCGAACAAGCTCAGCCAGGTCGCGCTGAATGGCTAGTGTGCCTGACAACATTTGTGCATAGATCGCGGGTTTAATCTGTTCGACGAAATCCGAATCGGCGAGAAGTGGTTTTAACGCTGCCGAGGTTAGCAGAACAAAGAGATCGCGCATGGATTTGTGTTCGGGATCCTCAAGTTGCTCGACCATGTGCAAGGCTAGAGTATCGGCGTTAAGGGCGCTGCCAGAGATATCCGTAGCTTTCGGAGCGGAAAGCTCGAGCATCTGGGCATATAGGACCGCTGCGTCAGGTGGCGCGTCAGCTGCAAATCCTTCCAAAGCGCTTTCCGCACTTGAGATCATCTTGTCCGTAAAGTTTTTGAGCGTTGTTTTGTCGGCCCTTGTCAGCGAAGCCCTGACGTCGTTGATCTCAAACCCGAGCTTAACCGCGCCGCCAACTGACGGTGCAACCAAAAACGCTGCGCAAAGAGCGAGCGCATTGTAGGCAGTCTCGATATCTTTGGTCCGAAGTGACAGCAAATATTTGTCTTTCTGTACTTCTGTTCGCGTGGACGACTGTGAGTGAGAGAGTTGGGTTCGATTCTATCATATAATGGTCGATGCACTATGCGGAATTCCTTATAATTAGTTGCTACAAGAATCTGCTTTAGCCGCTCTGATCTAAACTGCCGGTCACGCACATGCCGGACCTAGGTTCCGCAAATCTGTGTAAGTTTCGAACGGCAGCTAAGCAGACGCCGCGCCGCAGCGACTGCACGATTGGTCAGTGTCCGGGTAGGGCCGTCCGAGCAGGTAGAGCAGGTGGCCGATATCTACAGACCGCGCTGACCCTGAAGTCCGCAAGGAGCCCCATTGACCGGATTTGACGGACCGTTATGCTCCGCTCACGGGTTGATGGTAGTATGCCTGCGCGAGAGAAAGAGTCGCTTTGAAATCAGTTCTAGATCGCTTTCTTAGGAAGCAAGGAAAATACAGAAATGATCTCAACGAAGCGAATGACATAACGGCTTCCACATCCGAGGACGGGGATGTGAGAACCTCCGGTTTCCCTCTAGTTCCCGATGACTATCACCTCCAGCACGTCGGCAAAACTGTGCAGGGGAATGGCTATTGGATCGATGTTCAACTCGCTACTGAAGAAGTAGGCACGCGTGATTTCGTTGCTGCTTACGTCTTTGATGGGGAAGGAAATCTGAATTCTTCTGAAGTGGTTGACCGGGGGCTTCGTACTGACAACTCGGCTCAGACCCTAGAAGAAACTATAGGGAAATTGAAGAAAAAATTGATGCCAAGGACGTTACAGAAATACTAGTGAAGCCGTTCTCTGTCTCGTTCTATGGCCATACTTTCGGTCTTGTTGTTCGTGAAACCGAGGAAGGCGATGAGGCGTCTGGGGAAACGCTTATTGACGCCATGCCCGGACATACATTGATGTTCTATGGTCCTTGGAGTCTATGCAACTACAACAGCTAAGTGCCTTCAAGCATGGTGCTTCTGCACTTGACCTGAAGGTCAGCTCTGTCCCGCAGACTGTGAATTCGCTCACCAACTGGTCTTGCGGTTGCGGCGAATGTCAGCAATGCGAGCTGCGACCGCAGTATGGTCGAGGGTCAATCAATGAATGGTAAGGGCCGGACCAGCCGGACGGAAAGGGCCGCACCCAACTATCTGACAACAATTGCACCCGTTCATTGTGCAAGTTTGACAGATGCTCCACAGTTTGAGACCTTCCTACCATTCGCAAAGGAGAATCTAACTGTGGACCAGTATACTTTCTGATCCCTCCGCGCTCTGACCTCGATTGACAGATTGCGCATTGAAACACTCCTGCGGAGGACTCTGACAATGGACAATCGACGCTAGCCCCTTGCGGGCGTTCGCAGTCGTGCATCAGCGCGACTTCAGCTTTCTTTTGTCATGAGGTGCACCATGCCCTTCAAGCCACCAAAAACCACCTTCGGTCGGACCCTTCCTGCTGTGGCGGACACCCCAAAATCCGCTAAATTAGTGAGAGCCAAAGCCAAGCCGCCGCGCGACCTGCGGGTGAAAACGCCACCGCGTGCGGCCAAGCGGATGTGCATACCCGGAAAGGCAGGCGGTCGTTGGAAACTGGTGCGGGGCGTGTCATACGCCCCGCATTTGTGACCGGGATGGTCTATTGAGAAGCACGATTGCGCGCGAAATCTGGATCGACGCGTCCACGTCTTAGGTTTTGCTGCAGCAATGGAAGCAAATGCTGGATGTCTGCTTTGGGCCGAGCGCTGGGGCAGGGTATTCTGCTGATCAATCAAGCCCAAGTAAGACACACTGTGCCGGTTTCCAGGTTGCGAAGAGGCTCATTAGCTTTCTATTTTACGTCGACTTGAAGTGCTTGAACGATCGAAACACTCGAATAGCGCAAAAATCTCAAGGTGTTGAATTCATTGGGAAGCGAGTATCAATAATTCGGTCCCATTATTTACGTACTCCGACAAATGTTGTCGGATCACCTTAATGGTGAGACTGCGATTCCAACAAAATCAGCTACTTAGAGTTTTGAATTTTTGAGACTCCAGAATCCACGATTTTCTAACCGAACAATAACAAGCAGTCCTTCATTCAACGCGCAGAGAACGACTGCAATGAGCCCAAAGTTCCAAATGCTGCGGATACGATGAAAGGCCGCTTTTCGAATAGTCCGAACAAAGACTGCTGACATCTAGTTGGCAACAGTGTCTTGGTATAAGCCAACAACGGTCGAAAGTTGAGAGAGTGCGGCATTCACAACATATGACGGGAATCGTCCTCGTTGCGCTTTCTGCGGTCGTTTTTAGTGTCTCTGGCGTCCTGACAAAGATGATCGAGGCGGATGGCTGGACCATAGCTTGCTGGCGCGGACTAATAGGCGGACTGGCGGTCATTGCTTATGTCGAATACTGCAGAGGCGATACGCCACGAAGTCACGCGTTTCGATTGGGTCTGCGAGGCTGGATACTGGCGAGTGTTGGCAGCGCAGCAAGTATCACGTTTATCTATGCGTTCAAACTGACCTACGTGGCGAACGTTGCCGTGATCTATGCCACTGCACCGTTTTTTGCAGCTGGTTTGGCTTGGCTGGCAATGCGTGAAGTATCTAAGGGCCGCACCCTGGTTGCAGGTGCTCTTTCACTACTTGGTGTCGCGATCATCGTGTCCGGTGGACTGGGCGCCGGAAAGCTGCCTGGCGATTTGCTGGCCGTTGCGATGACTCTGGGAAATGCCGCCTACATCGTTCTGATACGCAAGTTTGCAGATGTGCCGGTCGTCTGGGCAGGTGGAGCATCGGCAATGCAACTCTTCCTTGTCGGTGTACTGATCGGGTCGCCTTTTGATGTCTCAGCGCAGGATGCAGCGTTGTTAATCCTTTTCGGAGTGACCTTCGCCTCGGCGGTAATACTTTGGACAGAAGGCACACGGCTCATCCCCTCCGCGCAATCGGCGCTTCTTGGGACTGTCGAGATACCCTGCGCAACACTGCTTGCATGGGTCATTTTGAATGAATTTCCGCCTACGGTGGCTGTTCTTGGCGGGTTGGTGATCATATCTGCGGTCTTGTGGCACGCGGCATTAGATTTTCGGCAGGAGAAGCGCGGAGCATTGCAATAGCAGACATTCGTGCGATCAGACCCAATGGTCGTAGAGTCCCGCCTTGCCGACCTCGGCACACATTGCGGCTCATGTCGGCTCTGAGCCCATCCTGTGAATTCGATATTCTCGCCATGTGCACTTGCAGCGCAAAATTCGCTGCAGGTGCAGCAGTTGAGGTGCCGTTGAGCGGCAGCAAAACCGGTCATTTGTGTAGCCAGCGCCGCAAAACCGGGCTGCGTGCCACGAAGGAGCGCCCTAGACCATCATGCGCAGGCTCAATTCAAGCATACGCCCTTGAACTGCTTCATCATGTGGCTCTGCTGAACAAACCGACACAGATAGATCGAAATCTTGCTACCACCCAAATAAGGCATGAGCTGCAAGGCAAGATTGCACACTGACCAACTAACTCAACCAGCGAGAATCTGCTAAATTCCCGCCAGCCTGCTGGCCTTGTTGAAGTTTGGCATGGTTCCTCTGATCCTTCGGCACAACTCCCGAAGGACAAAGATGCAAATGACATATTCAGGAAGCAAAACCTATCGTGACGTTAAGACAATCATCCTGAATACATCGCCCTTTGAAGATCAAATCCTCAGTATAAACACGTTGGCGAGAAATCTGCAGATCAGCCCAATCCCAATCCGTGAGGCGTTGTTTCAACTTGCGGCGCGCGGCATCATAACATTTCACCAAAATCGTGGTTTTTCCGTACAGCAGATCAACCACACTGATCTGATCAGCGCCTACAACACAATCTTCGCGATCATTCTAGATGCGGTCGACCAACAGGGCGATTTCGAACTGGCGCTGATGGCAAAAAAGGCGCGGGTGTTGGATGGAGGCCATGAAACCTCAGAATCAGGAAAAAGCGTTGCGGATAGCTATGAGCATCGTATCAGGACCCTTTCCCAATTGGTCTGCAATCAGGCCAATCAGGAAGTTCTGGGTATTCTCTTTGACAGGACAGAACGGTTCCGGCGCAGTTCGCTCTTGCATCGCTCCGACGTGGTCGAGTCAATGGATATGTTGGACCGGATCGAAACGGCAATGCAGGGGGCCAACCCTGATGGTATTCGCCGACACTTAAAGACGTACCGGGCCTACCGAAAGGAAAGATTGCTTGACGAGGTCGTGATTATAATGAATGCTGACGCCCCGCAATTCGTAAGTGTTGTGTGATGTTCAGCTCGCCTTGGTGTCTTGGACTTGTGCCCGTTCGATGCGTATGGTCTGGGCTGCGATGGATGCAAAAACATCGTCATGGGTGATAACGATGATCTTGAAGTGCTCTGACAATGCCTTCACCTGCTCGCACAGGGCATCTGCTCCTTTGGGGTCCAATGCGGAGGTAGGTTCGTCAAGTATTAGCACTTCGGCACGGCTCCAAAGGGCCCGGGCAAAACCGACCCGGCCACGTTGACCGCCCGAGAGATGCTGGCCACCCTCCCCAAGATCGCGGTCTTCAATGGTCCTCAGTTCACTTTCCGAAAAACCTGCTTGGCGCAGGATATGATCAATGTCGGATTTGGACATTCCCGTTGTATCAAGCGTTATGTTTTCGAGCAGCGAGCTATCAAAGATGTCGGGAACTTGAGTCACATAGAATATCTTTTCCGGGTCATACCCGCTGATGATCCGCCCCTCATATTCCTGCAAACCGGCCAAAGCGCGCCCAAGGGTTGATTTGCCAGACCCACTCGGGCCTACAATCGTAGTTACCCCTGTACGCCCGATGGTCAGCGACAGCGCCTCAATCACTGGTACTGCATCATAAGATATCGTGACATTCTCTAGCTCAAACCCAACCTCGGCGTTCGGCTCCTTAGAAAGTGGAACACGTATCTGCGCGGTTGGTCCGGTCAACATCTCAAACAATTCTGCTGCACTGGACAGACCCTGGACGAAGATTCTGTACGCCCCGGCGAAATTCAACATCGGCTGCACGATCTGCAAAAGCAAACCGTTCACCAGAACAAGAAGAGGCAGAGCTTCAGACAAGGTCCCCGCGGAATTCAAAACCAAGCGACATGCGAGATAAACGAGCGATCCGATTAACGCGCCTTGGATAATTCCCATCAGGATCCCTGGGCGTAACGAATGCAACACCTCTCGAATGAACCGGTCGGTCGCCACGCGATACCGATCAATGGCCCAATCAGTGCGTCCGAACGACCGTAGCGTCTCAAACCCATGAATGTTCTCACGCAAAATCTTGAAGTTCACCGAAGCGGTCTGGAACCACTTTCTTTGCAACGCGTCGATCCGCTCTGAAAAACGGTAGGTCACAAAAGCGAATAGTGCCAGTGTACCCCCAGCCAGCGCTGCGAGCGACCAGTTGACCTTGAGGCCAACGATCACCACGAGCGCAGTGAATTCTAGGGTAAGCGGTGCAATAGAGAACAGGAGATTGTACAGCATCGATCGGATCCCCCCAAGCCCCCGTTGGATGACGATAGCAAATTCGCTGGCGGTTTTACCTCGGACATGTGGGAACGACAGGATAAAGTACTGACGCAAAATTTTCAGGGACAGGGCTTTTTGCAACTCCTGTTCGAAATACACATAGACGGCAAATCGCAGTTCTTCGAACACCCGCAGGCCAAAAAAGACAGCGCCATAAAGGGCTAGAAGGCCGAAGATCGCAACTGACCCCGCCTGAATCCTAGTCACGACTTCAGCGAAGATGAAGGGGGTGGCGATGCGGGCAGCAGTTACTAGCATAAACAGCGCTACGGCGAAGGACAGGGCAACCCAGCCGCGTCTGGGCAACAACAGGTCTTTTCCCAAAAGCACACTGAATGTTCGTCTCACGGGCCCACTCTAACCAAAAGGCACAGGCTCGGTATTGACGACCTTGGCAAGATTGAAACTGCGTAGCACCGAGCGTGTCGCTGTGGGATAGCTATCATAGGACGACATGGTCAGAAAGCCATTGAGCGCTACGGTCTGACAAAGATGCAAAGACATCGAAAGCCCAGGAAAATCTAGACGTTGTTCTGACAAAAGCACCTTCAAATCCTCTAAGGTAAATGAGGCCATCGGTTCCGCAAATGCATCGGTGCTGAATTCCGCCACCGCTGGCAGCATGTCATACAGACGCGCGACTGTATCTGCGGTGTTGTGACTGAAGTAGTCATCCGTTACACCCAGACTTTTTTCACTCTTTAGCTCGAAAACCGTCCGCCCGGTGTGCAGTTGCTGCATCAGCACATACGCCTGCCACAACTCCAATAGCGCCTTTTCCATCGCGCGTGATCCGTCCTGATGTGCTGATGCGCCGGAGGCAAGATAAACAGGTCCATCTCGATTGAGAATAAAAGCGAGGTATACGCTATAAGGCCGAATTAGGCTGATATCGACTACCAGCAATTGACCGGCATTGCGCATTATAGCGCAGCACCGCGAAAGCTGCACGCCGATAGGTGCATCTGGCCCAATCTCAAAGGACTTGCGCACATATCCTCCGTACCAGAACGCGGTCAGTGCTTGGCGTTCACATAGTTCAGCCAATGCCGCGCTGCGAGCCATTTCAGCGGATTGGTGAAAGGCGCTACCAGAACTATCTCGTTTGGGAAAATGCTCTGTATCAATATGCGGACCGAGAGCAAAGGCAACTGATGGGAAACGGCGGGTGCGACCGGTTCCAAGTTCCTTGACAAAACTGGCCACCAATTCGGTTGGGGGATCAGGTTGATCGGCAGAGTGCAGATTGATCCATTCAAGCACGTCGGGATCAAACTGGTCGATCGCCATGGGCTGTTCGGCGCTGCCCGCGCGGTCAGCAAAAGCTAGCTGCCGCTCCAAAGCCTCACCCGCCGCGCGGATCATGGTCGCGCGATCAAATCCCGTGCTGCAGCTGATCAGCGTCTGTCCAACACGGATGCGAGACATGGCGGGCAATGCAAGATTTGGCGATATGTCATGGTTCCGGCGGGGGAAAACGGCTCCGATCATGGGTTTACCCGTCCGAACAACTGGGCGATCAGAGGCCATGCTGCCCTGGGGTCGACCCCCATCGCAACGCTAAGCCTTTCATCGTCAAAACCGCCCCATGTGCGTTGACGCAAACCAACGGCTTCGGCAGATAAGGTCGCGGCATGAACCATTGCACCCGCTTCAAGCAACATCAGCCGATAGGCGCGAGCGCCGTACTTGGCAAATGGAATGTTCGGTAGAGCAACATAAAGAATGGTGAAATCATAGTCGGCCCAGTCGCTACCCCCCTCTCCGAACAGGGGTGTATGAATATCGTCAGCCCCAAGGACCATGGCTTCAAGGGCCTGTGCCTTGGGTAAAACATGGTAGATACCGGATGGAACACCATCAACATTCCGAACATGTATAACGACTTGCACGGAATAAAGCGCCCCACCGCTGCCATAGGGGCGAATGACACGTCCATCACGTTCGTGTTCCATGTAACTGCCCCCCAATATCCGCCTGAACGTTGCCAACCCAAGTGGTGCCGAAGCTTCAAAGGGCGGTGCAGAGGCCAGACGCTCCCCTGGATCATCCGGGGATCCTAAGACCATCTGTTTCCCTCCAAAAGTCAGTTCGGCAAACGCACTTGCCGAGAGTTGTTTGGACGTAAGGGTGGGGAAACCGGGGGTACCATTGAGCAATCTGTCGCCACGGTTGTACGAAACGCTGTGAAACTGTCGTGTAGTGTCGAACACGTCTTCGCGCAGGGTGTCATTGGCGATAGCAATGCGAAGATCCTGCATCCTTAGTCTTCCCCGGTTCCATGAGGTGTGCGCAAACAATCACATTGGGGTGAAAGGGGTACGAGGATAGGGCGAGCATCCAGCGTTAAAATCGTTATTGAAAGTCCGGAATGCGCCTGCACCGGACCGGTCAGGCGCGCACCACTCGCGCCCACCCTTTGTGCCACGCGATGTGCGTGGCACAATGCAGTCGCAAGTGTGTCTTTGGGTAGATGGATGAACGGCATCTGTGCGGCCCCGCCCGCCTTGAGTTGGGCAGCGACGTCCGACAACCCCATCAAAGTGTCGCCTCGGGCAAAGGCGACGCGTTCCCACGCGAAATCAAAGTGGCAAAGCGGGCAAGGATGGCCACTTTCTGGCTCGTAAGGAGGCGTGATGATAATGTCGGTGCTGCTTCGAAAGACACAGATGATGCGCCGTTCCGTGTTGTCTTGTGCCCCTTGCTGGTGCTCTAAAAAGCGACTTAGCTGGCTTTCGACCTGATCGGGGAAATCATCGGTCAGGAACACACCGATATGAACGCTGACGGGGGCACCTGCATGCACCGGATCGTTTTGGCCATACAGGGTATCACACAGCATTCGGACCTGCGGATCTTCAATATGCCAGACTATCTGGGCAAGGGGCAGTGTGCTTTGCGATAGCAGGCCCGTCACATCGGTCAGATATTCGCGAACATCCTCTGCATCGGCTTTGGACAACATGGCGACCTTGTCGTCGAGGTCGGCGGCGCTGAGCGTCTGTTGATCGGAAAGTTTCTGGACAAGTCGTGACATGAAAGGGTCCGTAATCAGAAAAAACCCGTTTTCTGTATCGATGGCTACACCGTCCTTTAGGGCGGTGTAGCCGAAATTTCGGATGACATAAGTCAACCTATCCTGCCGAGTTATTGCAGGCGGCGCAGTTGTCAGGAGATTGGTTGCTGTCAGCAATGCTGAGCTGGTTCGCTGGCTTTTTGGTCAGTTGAGTCCCAAAACGATTGTTCATGATAGTCTCCTCTGAAGGTTACTGCCGATGCGCTATTGCACCGACTGTCTCCGACCCTAGAGGCAGCCTAACCCATATATGAATGATATATTTTCCGCGTTGTGTACCGGCCCGCCGCCGATTTTATTTTGTCGGCCCCAAAGCTCCGACGGTTGATTTAGCGGTAATGCTGGCACCCGGTTTCCAGGTGTGAACGGCGGGCTTGTACCACGTCCTAAGTGTCCAGAAACTATGCCACGAAAGTGCCGTCTCCGTTCCGACAAGACAGATGCCAGCGAATGACTGGAGCAGTGACGTATGCGGCGTCAACAAGAAGGATATGCAGCGCTCGCAAGCCAATGCTGCGCCAGCATTCGTGGCCCTAGCAAAAGGCGGGTCTGTCCCACATCTTACCAGTACGAGCGACGTGCCGCGAATGGCGATGTTTCCCGAACCTGCCATGCATGATCTGCGCGGCGAAGGTGCTAGGAGAGCCCCGACCCGGTCATTGTGTTTTCATGCTGCGAGCGCACACCGCGCGGAAAATGCCGCAGATGCTCAATCTAGGACGCTGCGCGGCGGCGGAGATCGCTGCCATTTGTTCACCGCGCAGCGAAAATTTCGATGGCAACTCACAAGTCGCGGGACTTCGCTGCCGGTTGCTGAACGTCTGCGTCCTGTTAACGCTGAATCTCAGACGATCCACCCAAAGACATACCCCGCCCCGAGCGACCCCAGAACTGCAAGCAACAGATATAGCATGAATGGTTGCAATTTGAGCACCGGTGCGATGGCCATAGCACCCCAGATGCTGACCGCGCCGCCCGAAACAAGGAACGCCATCGCTGCGCCATCGGACATGCCGTTGTCGATCAACCCGCGTGTCAGCGGGAGCGCAGCGTAACCGTCGATATAGGCCGGGGCACCGACGAAGACAGCGGCGGGTATGGCCCACCATTTGTCTTCTCCAACATATGCTGCCAGTGCGCCCGGTGTAAGGGCCGCGTTCAAGGCATACTCCGCGGCAAATGCCGGGATCAGGCAAATCAGGATAAGCCGCGTAGTTGCCCATGCCTGTTTGCCGAAAGAATGACGTCGCGCCTCAGACCGCCAGACCCAAGGATCAAAGGGCTGCTCTTCCCCGCATCGTGCAGCACTTAGCTGGCGCGCCAGGCCATTGTCCCGAAGCGCATTCATGGCCCAGGGCGTCTTGGCGAACAGGCCGGTGATCGCGCCGCCGAATAGACCCAATCCGAAGGCGGCAAGCGTCTTGCCAATCGCAAAGCTCAGACCAAGGGTTGCCGCTGTTGTCGCGAGCATCGCCGGATCAGTTATTGGGGAGGACAGCCAGAATGCCATGATCGGAGCGAGTGGCACGCCCGCTGCCAGCAATCCGGCCATCAAAGGCAGCATGGTCACCCCGCATACGGGCGTGATGGCTCCAATGAGCGAGGCCGCCAGAACCGTTCTCAGTGTCCTGCCCTCGAAGGCACCCGCGATGTGGGTATCCGCGCCGCTTGCGATGATCCAGGCTGCAAGCACGATGCCCGGAATGACGATGGGGGCCACGACAATCAGGCCCCATAGGACAAACTTTGCTGCGGTTGCGGCGTGTTCCGGCCAGGCAAGACAGACGCCTGCCAGCAGCAGCAAAGACACGCCCCACACCAGGGGTTTCCGGTTGGATGGTCGATTGACAACTGTCTGATCTGACATGGGATACTCCTCTGACCTTGAAAAATAGTGCAGCACAAAGCATCTGTGAAACGCATAGTTTCAATTTCCGATATTGGAAAAACAAATGGAAAATCTGGATAGCGATCTTTTGCGAACCTTCGTCGCCGTGGCTGATGCCGGAAGCGTCACGGACGGTGCTGCCCGCATCCACCGGTCGCAGTCTGCAACGAGTCTTCAAATCAAGCGCCTCGAAGCGATCCTGGGTCAGCCGGTCTTTGACAGGCATGGTCGCGGGGTGGTCCTGAGCGACACGGGACGAAAGCTCTTTCCAGTCGCGCAGGAGGTGACGGCCCGTCTCGACGCGGCACTACGGGAGATTTCACAGAACACGGTAAGCGGCAAACTGCGTTTGGGCATACCCGACGATCACGGGCGCGCCAGACTTGCGGCGATCATTGCGACCTTTGCCCGTCAACATCCGAAAGTCGAACTGGATGTCACCTGCGCCTTGAGCACGAGTTTTCCAGAAGCCCTCGATAAGGGGTCGCTGGAACTTGCGGTCTATGAGGTCGAAAGCCCGTCCAGTCACGAGGAGGTTGTTTATGAAGACCCGACATGTTGGGTGTCGTCGGCGCACCGGCACTTTCGGGCCGATGAAAGCCTTCCGGTGGCCTTGTTCGATCATGCGTGCTGGTGGCGCGACGCGGCGGTCATTTCATTGCAAGCCCGTGGAAAGCCATATCGCGTTGTCTACTCCAGCCAAAGCGTCTCTGGTGTGATTGCAGCAGTAGAAGCCGGGATCGCAGTGGGTCTGCTCGGTCGCTCCTCGCTGCACGGCGGTCTATCGGTGGTGAACGATGCATTGGACCTCGGAAACACGCCCACCTCCAAGCTGGTGATGGCATCCGGCAAGCCGAAAGTACAAGGGCCTCAGGACGCTATGAAGGCCGCGATCCGAGCCGCATTTATGGCCAAACCATGAAAAAACCGACTGTGTTGCACGGATCGTTTCATCAGCGTAGCCAGTTGCTTGATTTAACGACGGGATGGCGGGATGCCTTTCAAACACAACGCGACGCGCCGGGATAAGTTTGAGAAGGCCAAGTACCGGGTCATGAATTGGCCTGAGTACAACGAGGCGCTTCGCCAGCGTGGTGATGTTACGGTCTGGTTCAGCGAGGATGCGGTATCCGGGTGGTGCGCCCCAAGGTCAGGGAAACGTGGTGGTCAGCGACAATACTCTGATCTGGCAATTGAAACCTGTCTGACCCTGCGCGTCGTGTTCGGCTTACCCCTTCGCCAAACGCAGGGCTTTGCCCGCAGTTTGCTGCGGCTCATGCAGATCGACGTTCCCGTTCCGGATTTTTCCACGATCTGCCGCCGCGCACAATTGCTTCGGATCGCACCGAAGACCTGGTCCACGAGCGGCCCAGTGACACTGATCGCAGATAGCACAGGGCTGCGCGTTCACGGCGGTCGAGACTGGATGCAGGAGAAACACGGATTACCGAAGGCCCGTAAAACATGGCGCAAGCTGCACATTGGCTTCGATCCCGAGAGTGGGGAGCTTGTGGCCTCCTGCTTGACAAACGAGCACGTCGGAGACGCCGGCGCACTGCCCGAACTGCTGGCCGATTTGGCAGGCCCTGTTCATCGTTTCATCGGCGACGGCGCCTATGATGGTGCGCCAACTACAGCGACTATCCGGCAGGTGTTGGGATCAGATGTCGAACTGATCGTCCCGCCGCCGAAGAATGCCGTCCCAGGTGACTGCAAAACACGCGACGCCCATATCGACATGATCGCCAAGAGAGGTCGAATGGCCTGGCAGAAGGCCACTGGCTATGGCAAAAGATCACGCGGCGAGGCCCAGATCGGACGCTACAAACAAGTCATCGGACCGGAACTGCGCAGCTGCAAATTGGAGACTCAGACAACCGAAACCAAGATCGCTGTCAAAACTCTCAACCGCATGACCCATCTCGGTCGCGCGACCTATGAACGTGTCGCATAACGGACCGGGGAAAGGGGCAAATGCGGCCCAACCGCTATTCGTGCAACGCCGTCTATTGAAAGGCGTTCATATACGATGAGGTCATGCTTATTGGTTACGCCCGAGTGTCCAGTCACGGACAATCCCTTGATCGACAGATCGGTGCACAAACGCCGCCATCGTTGATAAGATTTTCCGAGAGAAAGTTTCCGGGCAAACCGTGAAGGGACGGCCTCAGCTCGAACGTGCGATAGACGCACTCGGGGCAAGGCTCGGGGCAGGGGGTGTGTTTGTGATCGCAGAGTGGGACAGAGCCACACGATCCATGATCGACAGCATCAATATTATTCAACGGATCGCAGATCGTGGGGCCTATGTGAAGGTGCTTGATAAACCCTGGCTCGATCTGACCACTCCGATGGGCAAAGGCATCCTCGCTTTCCTTTCCGCTTTGGCAGAAGACGAACGGGAGCGTATCACTCGGCGCGCGAACTAGGGCCGAGCCATCGCTGCGCGACAGGGCGTCAAATTTGGCCGGAAACCCAAGTTAACTGAACATCAGCAGAAACTTGCCCGCGAGCGCATGGCCAACGGTGATACCTGCCGGGCCATCGCATTGGATCTCGGTGTTGCGCACACGACGATCTCAAGGCTGCTCTGATCTGTAGGGCTCAAGCGTTGCCAAGCAATCGGTTGTCTTCGAGCTCTGTAGGTACGCAAAAAACCTAAGTGATTGAGACCTGTGGACGTTGAGTCTCAATAACTCGGTCTCATTATCTACGTACTCCGACAATGTACCCTGAGTACGGCGCTGATTCGGAGAATAATGATTATGGTAAATATATTTTTGGTGCGGGTGGAGGGACTTGAACCCCCACGCCTTGCGGCGCCAGAACCTAAATCTGGTGCGTCTACCAATTTCGCCACACCCGCAACCTGGCACCGAAGTGCCGGAATGAGGCGCTCAATAGCAAAGCTTGCATCCAAGTGCGAGAGGTAAAATTAGACCGTCGTTAAGATTGTTGAAGCTGGGATCGATGTATAACTGCGGATCAAATGGGTGCTGGACTGAAAAAAGCAAACGTTGCGAATAATCCGTTCGGTTTTTTTGGTTGATCGAGTTTTGCCAGGTCGTCCGAATCTCTCATACTGAGGCCTTGAAAATGCAGCGATTTGCCTTTTTTCGATGCTGTTCAGAGATCGGGTTTTGCCAGCATGATACTAGCTACCTGGAAAATCTCGTTTACGTTGAGTGTCTTTGCCGAGATCACCTTTATGCTCCTTTTACGAGAGCTCAAGGAAATCTTTCCAGCGCCACTCAATGTCATCACTTCAAGATCACTCTCTATCAGCAAGAAACATATGCTAAATTGATCAGTCTGTATTCACTGCCACAATTGCGCCTTGCTGTTTGACAGCATTTTAAACACCAACAAAATAACGTACGAAGGACGAGCCTGTTGGCTTCAAAACGTCTGATCGAGAGATTGCCTCGGTCTAAGATTGTTGTCAGGAGCCGAGGGCGCGTTTGGCAGCCATGACCTCAGCAAACTTGCCTGCCACCAGCTGTCATTCGGAGTGGTCGCCGCCGGGCCACTAACACTGACACCCGCAAGGGTTGAGACACTCCCAAGCCACGACACCACATTTGCGCCACAATTCAAACGCCAAAAAATCTCATTGGCGTCAAAATAACACCGCCTTGAAGGTTCTTGTTGGTCGTAACGACTTAAAGAGTCCTTTCGCCGCTCTGGTACCCGTACGAGTTTTCCGCCCAACTCCACAACAAGGTGTTTGCTGTGACCGATTTGAACCACTCTACCGCTTCCGAGCAAGACGCCGTTTTCTTTGCTCGCGAAAGTTTTCTTGGAGAGCTCAAAACCCTGAACCGGGATTATCCGGAAACGGGCTTTGGAATCTCGCTGCGCACCCATTCCGGCGAGCACTACTTGCTGGCCAATGCAAGCATGCCGCTACCAGCGGCAAAATCTGACGGGTTTCCAACTGGACGCCGCGTCGCGTGCCTGGAAAACGGAGATCGCTTTAGCTCCATAGAAGTTATGGCTGATTCCCTGGCTTACGAAACTATTTCGCCTCGGGCAGAAGCTGCGATTTTGGGGAACGCGATAGAACTGATTGCACGTATCGACACACTGACCAGCATCCCTGCCGGTCGTGTTACACAACAGTCCCAGACGGCAGCAACGGGAACCGGAGGCTAATAATGGCGCGCAACGACCACCTTTTGTCTGTCGGCAACGAAGCTCTGGCGCCGATGACGTCAGCAATGTCCTCGCTGACCGCACAGATAGACCAATTGACTGAGGTGGCCGATGCACGGTCCTCGGCGCGGCTGGCCACGCTTAAGACGCGGATGGAAAATTTCACTGCCAGCGTGACGATGGTTGGTCAGGTCAAGGCTGGCAAATCGTCGATTGTAAACATTCTTGCGGGCCGTCCCGGACTTTTGCCATCGGATGTGAACCCATGGACGTCTGTTGTGACAACCTTGAACATCAACACGCGTACGCATGGCGACACAAAGTCTAAGTTTACATTCTTTGAGCAAGAAGAATGGGACAACCTGATGGTCGGGGGTGGTCGTTTGGGTGAATTGGCCAATCGGGCTGGTGCGGACGACGAAATGGATGACATTCGCCGTCAAATCGGGGAAATGAAGGCCAAATCCGAGGAACGGTTGGGCAAACACTTTGATCTGATTTTGGGCCAGAGCCATCAGTATGAGTATTTCGATGAAGAGCTAATCCAGCGCTACGTTTGTTTAGGTGACGAGGACGATCCTGATATCGACCCGAAAACGGGGCGTTTTGCTGATGTAACCAAGTCAGCGGAACTGTATATGGACATTCCGCAATACCCGGTCGCATTGAAGCTGTGTGACACGCCCGGTGTGAACGATACCTTCATGGTTCGCGAGCAGATCACGCTACGTAGCCTCCGCGGATCTGAGGTATGTATTGTTGTTTTGGCGGCCAGTCAGGCGCTGACGACGATGGACATGGCGCTGATGCGCATCATCTCCCAATTCGAAAACCGTCAGATCATTCTCTTTGTGAACCGCATCGATGAATTGTCGGACCCGGTGACTCAGGTGCCCGAAATCCGCGACAGGATTCAGGACACGCTGAAACAGAACAATATCGACAAGAATGCAAGCGTTGTATTTGGCAGTGCTTTGTGGGCCGAAGCTGCCTTGACCGGCAATCCGGATATTCTGACCGAGGAATCCCGCGCGGCCCTGAACACGTTCTATCTGGCTGCCGGTTTTGGCGATCAGGCGGCCTCGCTCGACAAGATCTGGGCTCTATCCGGCCTTCCCGATCTATTACTTGCGATGAGCGAACGCATCGCCGAAGGTGCCGGAACGCGTCTGCTGGACCGGGTCCGACATCGCGCACGCAACATCGCGAGTCAGATCCGAGCAACAGCAGTGGCCAAGAATCTGTCCAGTGGCGAGGGTGTCGTTCGTGATTTGGATGGTGTTTCGCCAGAGGAAGCAATCTCGACCGTTTCCGCCGAGTACGAAAAGAAGGTCGCAGACCTGACAGCGGCATTGCGCGACAAGGTACTGGAGCGGCTGAACTCGGCTGAAGCCAATTTTGTCAAACGCGCGACGGATTCCCTGATCTCGCATTTGGAGATGAATGGCGAGCAAGGAACCTGGCAGTATGACCCGGCCGGGCTGCGAACCCTGCAAAAAGCCGCGTATTTTAGCTTTGCGCGATCCATGCGGAAAGAGGCAGGTGCGCTGTATTCCTCTGCTGCTGCGGATGTGGAAACGCTGTATCATAAGCTTCTTGGAAACCACTTGGGCGAGTTCAGCATCGAAGCGCCCATTGTCCCTCGGGTTCCGCCACCACTTGGCATTGGCCGTACAATCGCTCTTGATCTTCAGAGCACATGGTGGCGACGTTGGTGGCAAAAGCGCAAAGGGTTCGAGGCGTATGCTGCCGACTATACACGCCTGATTGCCTCAGAGGCTAATTCGATCACCAAGGATATCGAGGAGAATCAGGTCGCGGCCGTGTTGGAAAACGTCCGGGCAATTCTGGCTGATTTCATGCGCGAGCAAAAAGAAACTCTGTTGAGCATCTCGGCTTCTGCAGAAAAAGACGGAGGCCAGAATCCCGCGCTGATGGCAGGCTTACAGCCACAGAAATCTCGGGACGATATTCTGGGCGACATCCTTAAAGATCTGAGCAACGAAGCGGCATGAGCGAACAAATGGCAAAAGATTCACAAACCCGCTTCGTTTCGCCCAAAGCGTGGGAACGCATCGAGCAGTGGTCCCGCCGCAAGCCGGTCTTCGCATTGATGGGAGAGTTCAGCGCCGGGAAATCGACGCTTATGAACTTTCTGTTGCGTACGCAGACGTTGCCAACGCAAGTCACCGCAACGCAACTGCCGCCCGTGTGGTTCAGCTGGGGCAATCAATCAGCCTATGTTAAGCGGCAGGACGGCAGCACAGAAGACATTGAACTTGATCAGCTTGAAGCGGTCGGCGTGAATGACGCGCAATTCATCCGTATCTTCCTTGAGGCTGATATCCTTGAGGCCGTTGATCTGATCGATACTCCCGGAATCTCCGACCCCAAGATCTCGACGGATGTGTGGCAACGCGCGGTTGGTCAGGCCAACGGAGTCTTGTGGTGCACCCATTCCACCCAAGCGTGGCGAGAAACGGAGCGTGCGACATGGGTCTCGCTGCCCGAACGGCTGCAAAACAACTCTCTGTTGCTGGTCACTCGGGCAGATGCACTGGGTCAGAAAGACCGTCAAAAAGTTCTGCGCCGCGTCAATCGCGAAGCCGGCCATCTGTTCAACCGCTCTATCTTGTTCTCTGCACGGGACGCGATCACCGCACGGGACAAAACCGGCGATGCCGAGATGTGGTCGCGAAGCGGCGGCGGCAAAATGATCGATAGTTTCCTTGAGATTACCGAACATATCATGGAGAATCGCGCAGATCAGTTGGCACGGTACCAGATCGACAAAAGCATGTCGGACGCGCCCAAGGTTCAACCTTTGCGCCCAGCATCTAAGTCCGCCGAACCGGGATCGGGTACAGAAGGTGTCTCGCCATTGAAACTGGTGAACCCTCTGATAGACGGTACGGACATTGATCCGGCAGAATCTTCAGTTGTGACCAGCTTCCCGGTGCGCCCTGCCCGCGTGGAGCGGCGCTCTGAGGATGCGGAACGGACGCGAATTGACTCGGAAGAGGCCGAGCGGCTGCGGGCGGAAATGGTGCCCGAAGCAGAGCTGGCCGCGGAACCTACTGACACCAACGATGACGAGTTGCGTGCCTTCTTCAAGGATACGTCCAACGGTCCGCTTGATTTGAGCAACATACCCGAGTCCAACCGGGATGATGACGACCTTGACCTGCTTGATGACCCGGATTTTGATGACGACATCGAGGAAGAAACCCTCTTCGACGACGAAACTGACATGGACCAATTGCAGGTTGAGGAGACAGATAACTCAGAAGATCTTTTGGTTTCTCTCAACGGATCCCTGGCGGACACACCCGAAATCGAAAGTGAAGAACTTGAATCGGGTGAGCCAGCGGAAGACCACGGCATTGAAGTTTCGGTGTCTTCCATTACCGCCCTGATGGCCGAACAATCGAATGATAGCGTTGACGATTATGAGCCCGAACCAGAATCCAACGGGTTGATCGAGATCGAAAGCGCGCCGCAGCCCAAGGATGTCGGCGAGATCAAAGAAACCGTCGCTGGTGAAATGATTGATGTATCCGCGGATTCGATGTTGAGCGCTTCGTCCATGTGGCAGGAAATCGTCGGCAAAGAAGACCTTCCTGAGGATGCGGATGGATTGAAGAACGTCTTCAAAGCCTTTCTGGCTGAATTTGACCAGATCGCCGTCGAACACAATGCGCGACAAGTAAAGGAGTCCTTACGTCCAATCCCGAGCGCCAGCGAAAACAGCGGCGCAGAATGGCATATGTTGTAATGGAACTCGAATCGAGGTAGTGGATAATTAATAATGGAAAACAGATAGTTATATGTCGATCCAAGCCGCACTTCAATCCGCAATGGACACCATACCCGACTGTATTGCAGGCGGGTATGTTGACATGGAAACGGGCATGCTATTGGGAACATGTCTTACCGATCCAGACAGCGCGAATGTCTTGGATGCGCTGGCAGTTGCTGTGGCGAATTTGTTTCAGGGACGCGGTGTTGCCGCTTTTGAAGCTTTGTTAAGGCAGGCAGGAACGGAAGAGGCGGCAAACCCGGGGTTTGGTGAAATCGCGGTGTTTTCGCAAGACCGATTGAACATCTTTTTACGAACCCAGGAATATCCGGATCACGTGGTTTGCTACATTTGTCGGAACAGCGCGAATGTCGGTTTGGCACTAACAAAATCACATCTCAGCTTGGGGTCGGTTGCGGCCGCAGTTTGAGCGGGACCAGAGGGGGTCACGGCATGATGGATACTGACATACTGGAAATGCTCGAAGATATCGGGCGGTCGTCGGTGGCAAGATTGTCGCCGGCCGTTTTGGTTTCTGGTGACACCGCTTCGGAACGTCGTGTCGAAATTCTGCGTGTCATTCGTGGGACTGTTCTGCCGCGTCGTCTTGAGTTCACGGCAGCAAATGGCGACTGCTTGGCGATCGAGGTTAACAGCTCGCGGGTTACCGATGTCTTCCAGGTTCGATCAGGGCCTATTCCCGATTTCAACACCGAGGCGCGAGAAGACTTGGTCGGTAAATTGGCGCAGCTTGTTTCTGACATCTCCGGCGCCCCTACCCCGATGGAATTGGTGTCGCTGAAACCGGATACAGCGCTTGAAGCCGATGATGTCGGCATCACGCTCAGCGAAATTGAAAGCGCGTGTCAGCAGATTGAGCTGCCTTCCGAACCCATTGTGTCGGTTGTACAGGAGACCGAAGAAGCGCTCGCTACCGAACAATCTGAAGAAGACGTTGTCGAGCAGGCGGAAAGCCTGGCTCAGAACTTTTTTGATGGGGTTCACCGGTTCTCGACTGGCCGCGTTTTGATGGAAAGTGCGGATGGGGATGCGCTGCGTTTCGAAGGGCAGTGCGCGCCCGAAGGAACAATGCATCCAGATCAAAAATTGCTGACGCGTTTCGCTGCAGATCTGGCGGGCTGGGACAATGATACAGAGACAGAACTGGACCACCCCCAGCTGATAGTGATGCGCCCTTCGGGTGGTAAAGGTGCCGGTCTGGCTGTGGTACGTGACGGCGAGAAAACTGCCGTTGCTCTGCATGAAGCGCGCAAATTAGGTGCGGTTGTCAATCTTTGGAGTTCGCTTCTGGAGACGGGAAAATGACCCCGTCTGTAATATTCAAAAATTCGAGTAATTTAGTTCATTGTTTCAAGTATCAGGGTAAAGAGTTATGAGTGAATCTAGTCGTCGCGAGTTAATTCGCATTGCAGAAGATATGAACAAGATCAGCAACGACGAGACGCGTCAGTTTATCTCGCGTATTGTCGGTGATCTTACCAATCTTAAGCCTTCGATCGCATTTGTTGGGCAAATCAAGGCCGGAAAATCCCGTTTGATAAACGGATTTACGGGTCAGGCAGAGTACCTGCCGTCAGACGTCAACCCTTGGACGACTGTCATCACGGATATGCATTTCGGACACCCATCCGGGCGGACCGAAGGGGCAGAATTTCACTTCTTCGACAATCACCAGTGGCAGTCTTTGATCGTCGAGGGTGAAGAACTGCGTAACATGTTCCCGGATGACGAGGACAGCTACAAGCGTGAGATGATCGAGGAACAGGTCGAGGCGATGCAAGTCCGAGCGCGGCGGCGATTGGGCGACAGCTATGAACAATTGCTCGGCCAACATCATGATCTGGAGCATCTGACATCAGACGATCTTGCGCGCTATGTCTGTGCAGGCGACGATCCGACCGAAGACAGCGTCTTGGATCCGGGCAGCGACCGGGGTTTATACAGCGACATTACTCGCAAGGCCGAGGTCTATTTTGACGTCGGCCATTTTCCGTTTCCATTGACAGTGACCGACACGCCTGGCGTAAACGACCCGCTGCTGATCCGCGAAGAGATTTCGCGACAGTATCTGAAAGAATCGGATTTCTTTGTTGTGGTCCTTTCGGCGCATCAGGCGCTTTCGCGCGCTGACTTGAAACTGTTCAGGTTGATGCAGGCATTGGAACTTGGTCAGATTGTCGTATTCATCAACCGAGTCGACGAGCTGGGCGACGGGGCCGAAGACGCCACAAAAGTGCGCGCTGACGTTCTGGAAGGCTTGGAAAAGGCGCTCGGGAACGCGGATATCGATGTTTTGATGGGCAGTGCGCAGTGGGCACATTTTGCACTGACCGGTGATGAGACGGGTATAAACCATGATCAGGTTCTGGCTTGGTTGCGCGCGCATCCCGAACAGATGAAGCAATATCTGGACGGTGTCGAAGAGATCAAACAAGGCCCCGGCCCGATAAGTCGCGAAGCGGTTTTGCGGTTTGCTGCGATGATCGCCTCGGGTCTTCCGGATCTGCGCCGTCATGTAACGCAAGCTTTGACCGATGGTCCACGCGATGAGCAATTGCGCATGGCATGGCAGCATCTCAATAGTTTTGCACGGGGGGAACTGGAGCGGTCTCAGGCCCACCTGCGTGCGCTCGAAGATGACAACGCAGCTAACTTGGCAAGCGCCGACGAAAACGACAAGACCCTGGCAGAACTGCGCAGTCTTGTTGCAGGTAAAACACAAGGTATAACCCAGGACATGGATGATGTTTTGTCCAATCTTCGTGGCGTTATGGATGACACCGTGGCCGAGGCTGTTTCGGCTGTCGTTCGGGGTCCTGACGGGCAATCGCCCTTGCTGGCCAAAGGCGGTGCGACCGAATTGAATTTCACACCGTTACGCGAGCGGATGAGAGAGTTGGTTCAAGGCGCATCTCAAGTCGTTCGGCAGCGCATGCTGAGCGAGCTTTACGCGATTGACATGCAAAGCAACGCTTCGTTGCGCGCCCTGCCCGGCTGGCAAGAACCGGCCGACAACCGTATGAACACCAGCGCAGTTCGATGGTTCCGCCCGGATACGACGGCACTGACACGTGGAATTACTGTTGAATTGCGTGTAAACTGGTTGTCGCGCCTGATTTCGCGCAACAGCGTCGTGTCGCGCGCGGAAAAGATGATCGTGCAGGAGTTCGAGTTGATCGGGGACGATCTGATTGACACTGCGCGGGATGACCTGTCTGAAAGACTGAATACGGTCCTTGATCACTATCTGGCTTTGCTGGCCGGGCATCTAGAACACAGATCCGGGACCGATGAAACGAATGCACGGGCCGAAGCGCAAGGCGCATTCGACCGGGCGCGCCGCATTGCTGATAAGCTGGCGACAGCCTTTGGAACGAGCATTGCGGAAGAACGACAAGCAGAGGCTGCTGAATGATTGAATTTCCCGGAACCGAAAAGGAAGTGCGTCAGTTGGAGCGCTTTCTGAACGCGTCAGAAGACCTACCGTCAGACGCGACTTTGGACGACATGCGAGCACGGGCGTTGGCCCATGCCGAACGTCTGTCCAATGCGGTAAATATCGGTTTTGCCGGGGAGTTTGGAGCTGGAAAATCAAGCCTTGCCAACATGTTGGCCGGGGCAGATATCTTACCAACCGGACCTCAGCACCTGAAGTTACCGCTGGTAATTGTTGCTTATGCTGACACACCTGAAACCACCGTGGGTTGGTGGGAAAAGGAACCCAAGACCTATTCCGGGATCGCGCTGGAAAAGGCTGCGGCGGACAATCCTGATTTCATCTCCGTGGGTCTTAACACTCCTGCCCTGAAGGAAATCTCGTTGTTTGATTTGCCGGGCTCAGGTGCGCTGGATGATACGTATAAACAGACCCTGGATCTGTTGAAATTCGTCGACTGTGCCATCTGGTGCACCAATGGAACCAATGCCTGGCGCGAGACTGAACGCCATCTTTGGGCTCAGGTGCCATCAAAATTGCGCGAGAACAGCCTGTTGGCAGTCACCCATTCCGACTTGCCGCCCGTCCATGACGCGCTGGATCGTGTTTTGGCTCGTTTGAATAAGGAAAAGGGTTCGATGTTCCGCTCTGTAGTGCCAATCGGTACGCCAGTTGCGGTCCGCGCCATGGCACAAGAGCCCGAGCCTGATTTCAAGCTTTGGGAAACTTGCGGAGGGCAAAATCTGGCAGAAAAGGTGCTCGAGGTGGCGTCGAACCGACGCCAAAGCGACCTTGACGCCGCGCGTAAGGACTTAGAGCAGGATTTCATTCCATTTCTTGAAACGCTACAAGGGCCCGAACCCGAGCAGACCGAAAGTGATGGCGCGTCGATGAAAGTCACGCTTGGATCTGCTTTGCCACCGCTAAACAACCCCATTCTCGAAGATTGGTTGGCAGCCATCGCCAGCATCTATGAGGATCTTCGCGAATCTGCGGATATTGAACCAGCGGCCTTCCTGCAAAGTTGTCAGGAAATTGTAGAGGATTTCGCCGAGCGTTTGGATCAAGGTGGTGAAATCGACCCGGAAGCCGATTGGATTCCAGCAGAGTTCGAAAAAGCAACAGATCTGTTGCTGCTGCTGCAATTTGAGAGCGGCAATGCCCCGTTAAAGGATGCAATCAGCATACTGGCACAGCTGAGCGACAACCTTGCATGGGCCGGCAGCACCGTGCCAGAATCACAGACCAAAACCGGAACCTGACGCTTTCGCGCTTAGATTGAGCCGAACTGCGGCGATTCGAAGGCGCTTAGAATCGGGTCGAGATTGTTTCTAATTCGTAGACCAAGAGTCCGAATTAGGTACATCAGTTTTCGTGTTTTACCCACTTTGTGTCACTATATTGTGTCAGAAAGCATTCGGAATACGACATATAGAAACATGGCAAAAACGATCCATAGTGAAGCCATGAGGCGGCCCCAATAAAGTCAAATTTGAAACGTCTAACCGTTCTCAAGTGTCCTGCGTTTGTTTTGGTTGTGAGTTCGTAGGTTATTTACGCAGTTGGAAGTGCCGCTAAACGAGTAGAACGGGCGTAAAGAAATGAGCCACAATCAGGCTGTCGGTGCATCGCACGACGAACCAAAAATCGAGGGACTGCAACCGGGCTCAAAGCTTCTGCGCGGACAGTACGAAGTTCTTAGCTTCCTCAGCAATGGCGGGTTTGGAATAACCTATCTGGCGCGCGACAGCCTCGAACGCAATGTGGTCATCAAAGAATGCTACCCCGGCGCTTTGTGTCGTCGAAACGGGGACTTGGTCGAACCAGCCGATTCCTCCTTCAAGGACGACCTTCGCGCAATCATCGACCTTTTCATTCTTGAAGCCCGCAACCACGCACGGTTGGTTCATCCCAACATCGTTGACGTGCATCAGGTCTTTGAAGACAACGAGACCGCGTACATCGCAATGGACTTGATCCGTGGGTGCGATCTTCTGGATTACGTCGAGAACCTTGAAAATGACGGCGGACCTGACTTTATCGTGCAGGTCACCGAAAAGATGCTGTCTGCGGTCTCTTTCATCCACCAAAGCGGTATGTTGCATCGGGACATATCGCCCGACAACATTTTGATAGACGAGAATGGCGACCCGGTCCTGATCGACTTTGGTGCAGCGCGCGAGCAAGCAGCCAATAAATCAGCGGCACTTATGACCCTTCGCGTTATCAAGGACGGGTATTCGCCCCACGAGTTCTACGTTCGCGGTGCAGAGCAAGGCCCGAGCAGCGATCTTTATGTACTCGCAGCTACCTTGTATCACGCCATAAGTGGCGAACGCCCAATTGACGGGCAGACCCGACTGAACGCGTTCAACAACGGTCACGATGACCCTTATGAGCCGCTTGCTGGTCGTTTCGAGGGGTATCCAGAGGGGTTTCTGGAAGCGCTCGATAAGGCGATGGAGGTGCATGCCACGGACCGCCTGCAGTCAGCGCTGGATTGGTTGCGTATGTTCCGCGGTCCGGGCGTAATGTTTGACACGTTTGCTTATCGCCCGGTGTCTGTCATCGTCGGCATGGATCGGAAGGACAAGGAAGAAGAACAGGCTCGGATCAAAGCCGAGAGCGAAAACGCCGAAGCCGTTGTTACGGCCTTACTCGCAGGCAATGCAGACATTGCCCTGGGCAACGAAGACAAGAAAGACGAAGAGCCTGCTAGGTTCTCTGCCAAAGACGACAACGCAGTTGCCGTAGATACAGTGGTTCAGAGCGGTTCGGGCGGCAATGGCAAGTTAATTGCTGGCGCTGCTGCTGTGGCTGTAGTGCTGGCTGCGGGTGGGTTCTTCGTGATGTCCGGCGACAATACCGAGCCAGCCGCACAGACGACGACTGCAGGGATGGCCCCGGCCACACAATCTGCACAGGCTGAAGCCGAAACGCCAGCTTCCGAGCCGGAAACAGAGACATCGGCGACTTTGACACCAGAGCTGGCACCGATCGTCGAAGACGCAGCGCCTGAACCAGAAATACTTGTAGCGCAGCCTGTCGAGCAGGAACAGGCCGAGACTGCGGAAATAGCTGCCATAGAAGCAGCCTCCGCAGAACCAAAAGCAACCGAGGCTGAACCTCAGGCCGGCGCACTGGCGGTAGCGACGGGAGACAAGACCGCCACGGAAGGGTCGGTCAATCTGGCTGAAACCCAGGTCTCGTTTGCGCATTGGGATGTAGAAATCCCGTTCGATGTCTCTAGACGTCGCGCATCGACCGGCAATGTGATTGCAGTCACCGGAGTTGACCCCACTATTGATATGACAGTGATCGGGGAGTGGGTGACCCGAGGGGCCGCGATCTTTACTCTGAATGGCAAGCCAATTCAATCGGACGCGTCATTCGCAGCACAAGTGTTGGACAACCTCCAGGTGGACCCAGATGGCTATACCCGCGTCGCCGCTCGGTACCGTCCTCTGGGCAAGACCAGGGCCAGCAATGGACTGTTGGCTTTGCCTGCCATCCGCTCGGTAGGTCTTGAAAATGGCTATGCGTTCACCATTCGCGGAACGGGTGAGGCCGAATGGCAGACTGTGGTCTCGGACGTTCCAGCAGAGAATTCAGGCTCCCTTCAAAAAGGCGATGTGCTGCTGAGTGAAGCGCAGACCGGAATGACTTTCGATGGGTCAGAAAGTTTGGATGCATTGCTGGCGCAGCTTGTTTCTGCAAATCAAGCTGAGGCACGCTTTAGTGTCTCGCGAAACGGCACCGAAGCCGCTGCGGCCATGCGATTGGTTCAGGAGTGATGTGTCCGGTTCAATAACATGTACCAGCGTTTGTTTGTTGAGGGTGGCACCCCAAGCTTAGCCACCCTGGCGGGAGCTGGCCCGCAACAGAGAGTTAAGAGTTTTCTCGTTTCCAATGTTGTAGTTGCCGCTGTGCCATCGTGCGCAGGGGTAGGTAGAAGCCCAAAGGCACAAGTTACGTGCCACTAACTTAAAGGTGTCGACACCATGTTCAAATATAAAAGCCCTCTCAGCCGGCTTCTCGAAGGTGCCGGCAAAGCCCAGGAAGACGAAGTTGTAGAAAGCACAACACCTGCCGAAGACAAACAGGAGCCGATTGCGGACTTCAACGCCCTGCGTGCAGCCCTGGCTGGCGGAAACATGGCCTCCGAAGCTTATGAGGAAGCGGACGAGTTGATCCCCGAAGGAAAGATGCCCGACTTTGAGGAATCCAAAGTTGAGGTCGCTGAGGGTGAAAAACCCGCAGATGAAGCGAACGCTCCTGATACCTCGGTCGAAGACGTGGAAACCGCGGCTGAAGTTCCGGCCGTCGAGTCTGCAGAAGAGTCGCATGACAACGATCAGATCCTGACCCTCCATCTTACTGAGGACGATGCGATTGTTGGCGACGAAACGGTTTCGCTCAACACGGAAGAGACCGCGACGGATACAGGAGAGGTTGTAGTAGATATCTCAGCCCAGTCGCCTGAGGCGGAGCTAGAACCAGCCGAGCAGCCAGCGACCGAGCGGGCGGCCCCGGAACCTGCACCAACCGAAGATCGCAGGTCCCGCGTCAAAACAACTTTCCTTGGTTTTGAACGCGCGGACACTCATGTTCAAGATCTGATTGAAACGGCGACGCCTGTTGCAAAAACGGAAACTGCTCAAGAATCATTCCCTGTGGGATGGTTGGTTGTGACGGGCGGTCCCGGTCGGGGCGCCAGCATTGGCTTGACGGAAGGTCTGATGCAGATCGGCCGCAATGATGATCAGGCCATTCAGCTGGATTTCGGCGATACCGGGATCTCGCGGTCCAGCCACGCTGTGGTTGCGTATGATCCCGAAGATCGTAAGTGTTATCTGGGCCATGGCGGTAAAGCCAATCTTGTGCGTCTGAACGGCAAACCTGTCCTGAGCACTGTTCCGTTAGCCAGCGGAGACCTGATCCGGATCAGCGAAACCTCTGTTCGTTTTGTCGCCTTCTGTGACGACGGCTTTGATTGGCGGGAATCCTGATAGATGTTGGCGACCCCGGCATATGACATTGCGCTGATCCTGGATCAGGGACGGCGCGATTCTCAGGAAGACGCGATTGCCTCGCGCGTGTTTGACGCAGCAGGTTCGGGTTATGTCGTCGTTGCTGATGGTATGGGTGGCCATGAAGCGGGTGAGGTTGCCTCAGAGATGGTGATTGCCGCATGGCGCGACTCGCTGGATAGCGAGCTTGAAAAAGACAATCCGGTCGAGGCGACGTTGGTTGATACGCTTCCTTTGGCGGCAATACAGGCCAATGCGTCGATTGCAACTCACAACGAAGAACAAGGTGACGGATTCAACATGGGGTCCACCCTTCTGGGTGTCCTGCTGCTGGATCAGCGCGTGTTCTGGATTTCAATCGGGGATAGCCCACTTTATCTTTTCCGAAACGGTGATCTGCAGCAGATCAACGAAGATCACTCGATGGCCCCGATGATTGACGCGCAAGCGGCCCAGGGGCTTCTGACAGAAGCCGAGGCTCAGGTTCATCCTGACCGCAACCAGCTGACTTCGGTCGTTATGGGGGCTGCAATCCCTCAGGTCGATTGCCCGGAAGAGCCGCTGATACTGACGGCGGAGGACATTCTCATTCTGGGCAGCGACGGGCTGCAATACCTGAGTAACGCAGAGATACAGACCATTCTGAGCAACAACTCACAGGCATTGGCCCAGGATATCGCGGACTCATTGTTAAAGGCACTGCAGGTCAAAAACGATCCGGATCAGGACAACCTATCAATTGCCGTCGTGAAACTGAAGAGAACCTAAAAAGGCAAAGCAACAGTAAAAATGAGAAAACATCTGATCATATCCAGTCTGGCCCTTGCCGCCGCTACTGGCGCGGCCTCGGCCCAGGAGGCGTGTTCAACCTACGAGATTCAGCGCGGTGACAGCCTGCGTGATCTATCGATAGAGGTTTATGCGACAGAAGACTTCCGGATCCTCTATGACGCCAATCGGGATGTCATCGGATCAAACCCGAACGTCATTCGGGTCGGTGACGTACTGACCATGCCCTGTCTGGAAGACTTTGGGCGCGCGCCGGTTCTGGCTGATACCGAGGCCGAACGGCTTGCCTCTGCTATGGCAGCGGAACTGGTGAAAGCTGCAGAAGCACGCGCCGAAAAGGCCATTGCAGAAGCCGAAGCCCGTGTAGCCGCGGCAGAAGCCGAAGCGCAACAAGCCAGTGAGGATGCCGTTGCTGCTGCCAAAGCCGAAGCGAAAAAAGAGATTGAAGCGGCCCGTGCCGAAGGCGCTGCTCTGATCCGTGACGCCGGTGTGGGTGCACGCCCCGAATTTAGTGATCGTCAGCTACTGTTGATCACAAGTGGGAACTACGCGCCTTTCACGGACGAGGCGCTACCGCATCGCGGCCTGTACACTCAATTGGTAGAGACGGCGATGCTGCGCGCCGCGCCCGAGCAGTCTTACAAAATCCAGTTCGTCAATGACTGGTCCTCGCATCTGGATCTTCTGATGCCGACGCTCGCTTTTGACGGAACGTTCCCGTGGTCGCGCCCAAACTGCGAAGCGGCCGAAGCGCTATCTGAAACGGATCGTTCGCGTTGCGAGACCTACAACTTCTCGAACCCGTTCTATGAGGTTGTGGATACGTTCTTTGCACGAAACGGTTCAGGCTTTGAGCAGACGCTGACTTATGCTGACTTTGCCGGTACGACGATCTGCCGTCCTGAAGGCTGGTCTTTGTCCCACATGGATGCGGTCGGGCTTTATGAGCCTGCAGTGACTTTGATGCGCCCGGTATCACCGGATGACTGCTTCCATGCCGTGATGGAAGGAACAGCCGATATCGTCGCAATCGAGGCCCATCTTGCTGTCGAGACAATCGGGCGCCTGGGTTACGAACACCGCATTATCGAAAACCCCAATCTCGCGGCGATCAAGTCGCTTAACGTCATGACCCATAAAGACAATCCTGATGGGGAAGCGATCCTTGAGACGCTGAATCAGGGTCTGGCAATCATGCAGCAATCCGGCGAATGGCGCGACATCGTGTCGACCGCCCTGCGTTATCAAATGGAAAATGGATAGGGCTCCAAAAAGCCTGACAAACCAAAAGTCTGGAGGAAGTGGACATGTTTGAATTTAATCTGAAAAAAGTTGTGATGTCGGCCACCGCCGTCACTGCCCTAAGCGCCGGTGCCGCCGCCGCTCAGGAAGCTTGTACGAACTATACTGTCGCAGATGGTGATACGATGGCGACCATCGCCATCGCGGCCTATGGCTCATCAAACTATCAGCCGATCTTTAACGCCAACCGGAATGTAATCACCAACCCAGGCGCGCTTGAGCCAGGTTTGGTTCTGGCCCTGCCCTGTGAAGACGGCAGCCTGCCCAACGGTCAAAGCGCCCAAGAACTAATTGCGGCTGAAGAACAGCGCGCGGCAAGCGTCAAACGTTCGAATGTCTACGCTCCCCCAATCAAGATGGTGTCGGGCAACGGATGGGAACCATTCACCAGTGAAAAGCTGAACGGAGGTGGGATCATGACCCGCCTGGCGACAACCAGCCTTCAGCGTGCTGGCAACAGCCGTGATTTTTCGGTCAGCTTTGTGGATGACTGGTCCTCACACCTAGAGACTCTCTTGCCACTGGGCGCATTCGATATCTCGATCGCCTGGACAGTGCCTGATTGTACGAACCGCACTTATGAGTGGTCCGCAGCTACTGAATCCCGGTGCAACGAATTTGTTGCTACGGTCCCGGTCTACGACATCGTTGGCGGTTTTTTCACTCTGCCGGAAAGCGAATTCGCACAGGCAACAGCCTTCGAAGACCTTGAAGGCGCAACGCTCTGCCGTATGGATGGCTGGAGCATGGTTGTGCTTGAAGAAGTCGGGTTAAATTCCGAAAACCTGACTTTGGTTCATCCCAGCTCGGCCCGCGAATGCCTTGATGCCGTTTTGACTGGCACCGCGGATGTGGCAGCGTTTGAAGTTGATCTGTTCGCAGCAACGATGAACGACATGGGTCTGACTTCTGCTGACATCGTTGAAAACCCATACGTTTCTACACTGTCGTCGATGAGCTTTCTTGCGCATCGCACCAACCCCTTTGCGCGCGAGTATATTGCGATGATGAACAAAGGCCTGATCGAAATGCGCGAATCCGGCGAGTGGTACGCGATCATCTCGGACACCCTGCGCGAGCAAAACGAAAAGTTGAACGCAGCTTCGAACTGATCCCTCGGTTCAGCTGATAAACTGGGGCTGGTCTTTGACTGGCCCCCTTTTTATTTGTCCGTTATCAGCTGATCCAGACGACCGGACAGCCCCTCGGGAGGGATCAGCCGCGTCAACTTTCGAAGTAAGCGCGCACCGCCAAACCGCAACCACTGGTTCTGTCGCCCCGCCCAATATGCGGCTTTGCCAATCCCCAGCTTTTTCAAGTCTTGCTGGGACACCCAAAATTCCCTGTGATCAACCGTTTCGTAAGGGTGTAAGTAAACGTGCGGAACGACTCCCGCACTTTTGGCCTGGGTGATCAAATCCAGCGCAACCGTATCAGGCGCAAGCTTCAGGTAGGTGCCTCCCAACCGTATTTGCGGGCCCGAGCCTTTGTACCGCCCGGAAAACAATGGGATCAGCTGTAAGTCAGACAAGGTCATCGAATTGGAGAACTGCTGGCATTCATCCGCGGTCCCAAAGAATGATGAGCTGTCATAGTCAAAATAGCGCTCGATCAGTTTGTAGTGCTCGGACGTTTTACGGTTCAGCCGGAATTTTGGGGCGCGAAACCCGCGAACGGGACTATTCGCGGCCTGTTGTAAACTGTCCTTTGCGCGCGCCAACATCTGGTCAATCGTTGCGATCGATTGCCGATCCATGCTGTCATGATAGTGGTAATGGCAGGCAATTTCATGACCTTGTTTTGCGATATGCGCCACGAGTTCCGGGGCTTTTTCGGCGACGACGCCCGTGCAGAAAAAGGTGGCCGTGCGTCCGCTTGGGCCACCATGTTCCTGAAGAAACGCAGCAATAGTCTCATAACTGCGCCAAAGCGCCTCAACCCGAAGCGGCCCTGTGTCCCAAACCCCGAGTTCTCGCTTCAGATCATGCGAGAAATCTTCGAAGTCGATGCTTAGAAACACGCGATTATGCCACGGCTTTGCTGGGGCTTTCCTCTTTCAGCGCCTCGCGAAGCACGACAAAGTCACCGATTACCAAAGCATCAACACCCGAGGCTGCAAAGGTCGCACAGGCATGTTCAGGAGAGTAGACGATCGGTTCCTGAATATTGAATGAGGTGTTCAACAAGACCGGCACACCCGTTTTTTCGCCGAATGTGGTCAGCAGCGCGTGATATAGCGGGTTCGCCGACTGTGAAACGGTATGCACGCGGGCTGTCTGGTCTGTATGGGTGATCGCCGGGATATCTGCGGCGCGTTCGTCGTGAACGCGGGCAACGATGTTCATATACGGGCTGGTTTGATCAATCTCAAAAAAGTCCGAAGCGGCCTCTTCAGCGACACTGGGTGCGAAGGGGCGGAAGTGTTCGCGTTTCTTGATCTTTGCATTGATGTCGTCGCGAATGCTGTCCTTTCGCGGGTCAGCGAGGAAGGATCGCGTGCCAAGCGCGCGAGGTCCAAATTCCGCTCGGCCCTGAAACCACGCAATGATCTTACCGTCTGCCAGCAGATCGGTCACCTGATCTAGCAGGTCTGACTGAGCCAGCGCAGTTTGTGACTGTGCGCAGCAGTTATCTAAGGCCGTGGCGATGGATTTGGTATCCCATTCGGCCCCTTGATACGGGCTACGGACCGAGGTCAGGTCGACTTGGTCATGGGGAACGCAGGCCAGCGCCGCGCCCACCGCGCATCCCGCATCATGCGGCGCAGGTGGGATAATGATTTCGTCGAACGTACCCTTGGAAATCAGGGTTCCATTGGCTGTCACGTTCAGCGCACAGCCCCCGGAAACGACCAACTTGCGCAGATCTGGATTTGCTTTGCGAACCGGTCCAAGAATGTGATGAAGCGCGTCCTCAAATGCCGCCTGAACCGACGCAGCAAGGTCGATATGCCGTTCATTCGGGGCGGTTCCGGGCTCGCGCGCCTCTCCGAACAGCTCCTCAAGGCGAGGATGGAAAACGCCACGCAAGGCAGAATGATAGTCGCACAGCGTGGTATTCACACGGTAGCCGCCATTGTCTTCGAGCAGCAGAATTTCCTTGAGGATTGCATCGCGATAAATGGGTTTGCCGTATGGCGCTAAACCCATCATCTTGTATTCGCCTTCCAGCATCTTGAAGCCAAGAAAGCCAGTGAACGCGGAATAAAAGTGTCCCAAAGAGTTTGGCCAGCGGTGATCCGCTATACCCTCGCGTTTGCCATTGCGGACGGTGGTCACGATGGTCGAGCTTTCTTCGCCACCACCGTCATAGGAAAGTGACACAAAGCTGTCCCAATCCCGCATTGCCTCGGCATAGAGTTGATGGGTCAGGTGGTGATTGATGTAATGCAACTTGAAATCGCAGGGGCCATGTTCCGCTGTCAGAATCTTACGGACGCGGAACAGATCCATCCAGCCACTCTCCTGCGGGCCTTCAGTACCGCTGTCCGAGGAGAACAATGCGCCAATGCGCGTTGTCACACTTTTTGCCGCAGAAGGGCTTTGCAGGATCTTGCGCACCGTACCGACGCCACGACCAGCCATGCGCCATGGCTGCCAATAGACGGCAACCTCTTCGATATCTGAAAATTTCAACCCGCCGATTCGCAGAACTTCGGTGATTGCGTGATGCGGAAAAGCGCCGTCATTCTTGACCCGCGTCAACCGCTCCTCTTCGACTGCAGCAACCAATTTGCCGTCTACAAACAACGCCGCTGCGCTGTTATTCATCGTCGCTAAACCCAATATCACTGACATAACCTAAAACACCTTTGGCCTAATATACTGCCGATAACCGGCATAGAGTAACGGTGAGTGCATTGGTGGCGCAAGGTCGTAGGTCACTAAAGCAGGCTAAAAATTTGTCACATTAGATCTGAACGGTCCGATCGATTGAAAAACAAATACAAATACCAGCTTTGACAGTTAGTTGGTGGCCAAATACATGGGCCGAACTGGCGCTAATTTGCGAACAATCGTACAGATCTCGCGAATCCGTCCACAAAAACAGTGGTTGCATTTGACCTATAGCGAATGCAGCAAAAGAGTGTTTACAAGACCCCTGCCCCATCTGTTAGGTTGATGGCGATAAATTTGGCATTTGGTTCGGTTTAAGATTTTCAGGTTTGCATATGTTCCCATATCGCCAAAGATTGGTCTCGCTAGAGCATGCGGGATATTGGCATGAATGTTGCAAAGACAGTTCTTCAGGAAGGGCTTGGGCCCTGATTGTGCTGCAAGCGGTAGCATGACCTGCTGACTCTGAAACCGATCAGTTTGGTGAGGTGTTTGGGATGAAGATTCTGTCTTTTAAATCAGGCCACGACGGCACCGTTGCAGGCGTCGACAGCGCAGATGACAGCCTGTTGTTTTCCTATGAGGCCGAAAAGAACAGCTTCCCCCGATATACACCGGTAACGCCGGACACGTTTATTGATGCCGGCCTTTGGTTCAAAGATTTGCCAGACGTCCTTGCGCTAAGTGGCTGGTCGAGAAATGGCATTGATCACGTGACGACATCAGGAGCTGGATATTTCGGCATTGGCGCCGGGTCAGAAACGGTCGGCAAGCGCACATTTTTTGGCAAAACGGTGGACTACTATACTTCGACCCATGAGCGTGCCCATATTTGGTGCAGTTACGCCCTGTCGCCATTTGTGCAAGGAGAGCCCTGTTACGTGCTGCTTTGGGAGGGTGTACTTGGCGACTTTTATGAAATCGACCGCGACCTGAACATTCACCATCGTGGTCGGGTTATGACTTCTCCGGGCACGCGCTTTGCGTTTCTATATGCTTTGGCTGATCCGGATTTCCCAATCTCAGGTGGTGAGTTACGGCCAGCAGATCCAGGTCGTTTGATGGCTGCCTGCGCTTTCGGCGAAGGTGGTCCAGCGGAGGAAGAAGAACAGGTGTTGATAGGCCAAATTCTGTCGATAGACACAACGACCGACCCGTTGCGCAAAAGCTCGTTTGTCAATTCGCCGTATTTCAACATCGGAACCGACAGCCAGAGGTTGAAGAACCTGGCCACCAAACTGTCAGACGCTATTTTCAAGCAGTTCCAAGATTTTGCGGAAACACATCTGCAAAAAGGGTATCCCCTGATCATTGCCGGTGGTTGTGGGTTGAATGGAAACTGGAACGCCAAGTGGGAGAAAAGCGGCCTGTTTCGGGAAGTGTTTGTCCCACCGACCACTGGAGATTCTGGTTGCGCGATTGGTACCGCTGTTGATGCCATGCGTCATTTCACCGGGCGCGCCAAGTTGAATTGGTCCGTCTATTCGGGCCAATCCTTCTGTGACGACAAGGCCGATCTGGAAGGGCTTACAGCGACCGAACTAAACCTAAAGCACGTAGCCCAGGCTTTGTACGACGGAAAAATCATCGGGTGGACCCGCGGAAACTGTGAGATTGGACCCCGCGCCCTTGGCAACCGCTCGATATTGGCTGCGCCTTTCAATGCGGAAACGCGGGCGCGGTTGAACCGGATCAAAGGGCGCGCGGAAAACAGCCCTGTTGCACCATCATGTTTGGAAGAAGATGCGCATCTGCATTTCGATTTGGAAGGGTCATCGCCCTATATGCTGAGCTTCCACCAGGTCATCGATCCTAGCCTCGCGGCGGTCACACATGTGGACGGCTCCGCCCGCGTTCAAACTGTGCGACGCGATCAGAACGCCTTTTTCTATGACCTTCTGGCCGAGTTTAAAGCAATCTCGGGTGTCGGCGTATTGTGTAACACTTCACTGAACTTCAAAAACTCAGGCTTTATAAACTCAACAAGTGATTTGGCCCACTACGCCCAGCAAGTAGGATTGGACGGGTTTGTGGCGGGCAATACATTCTACGAGATTGGTAAAATTTAAAGCCAAACAGCTTTGTTGTTTGAGGCACCCAGACAAAAAAGAGTATCATGAAAAGTGTAACGCGTTATTTGTTGACGAGTATTGAAGGAGGTCGGTCGTGAATACCGTCCGTTCGAACAGCCTGGCCCGACCGGATGTACTTTGGTGCGGCTGCATCGCAGCGGTCTCCATACTCATGTTTGTCGCAGCGACCCCGTGGGGCATCGGTATCCGTCCGGATTCCGCATTTTACCTGAGTTTCCCATACTTTTTGCAGGGCAATTCCCCAGGGTATGTCTGGGCGATCGATATTGTTTCTGCGTTTGGTCTGGACAGCATCGCCGCCGCCACAATTTTGAACGTTGCATTTTTAATCCTGACCGCCCTCACAGTATATGGTCTTGTGCGTGGGTTTGGTGCAACTCGCCTCATCGCCGTTTTGTCGGCGGTTCTGGTTTTAACATCGCCGCTAGTGTTTGAACTGCATGTCACTGTTCTGTCCGAGGCGATGTTCATTTTTCTTCTCGTTGCCGCGTTGACCTTACTTAGTGTCTACGCGGGAACAGGCTCGGTTCGGTTCCTGCTTTTGGCCGGACTTGTCTCGGTTCTTGTCTTCCTAACACGCTTTAATGGCGCACCAGTTTGGGTTGTGGGGGTCTTGACGGCGTTTTTTCTCGGCCCAGGAAATACGAAAACCCGCATATTGCACGCGCTCGCCTTTGTTGCCGTTGTCGCTGCTCCACTGCTTCTGTGGTCTGTGATCGAAGCCAGAACTGGTGGTACAGGGCTGGGGCGTGAATTTGGATTCCTTGGCAACGCAACCATTGGCATTTTGATGCAAGGCGCAAATTCGATCTGGGTTTCCTTTTTCCCCAGCGTAGTGCCCGGGTTTGTGAAAGCCGCAGCCGCGCTTGCTTTGATTAGCCTTCTGGCAGCCGTTGTATGGTTTGGGGCTGAACGACACGTATTTGCAATGGATGTTTCGCAGCCCAACGCAAGACTTGTTGCTTTCCCTCTGATATCAGCGGTCTACATTTTTGGCCATTTCGCGTTGTTGTTGCTGTCGATCTTGATCGAGCCGAACCTGCCGCTTAAGCCCTCATACTTTGCGCCGGTGTATGTGTTGATCGTCGTGATTGGCGCACAATACAGTGTGATGTTGCGCGAGGACGGAAAGACGCGCGCGCAGGCTCTGCTTGGAACCGGGTTGCTGGTTTTTGGAGCGCTGGTTCTGGCGTCGAACGTTGTCAGAACCGGCACGTTGATTTCCAACTTCCGCAGCGAAGGCATATTCTTCTCAGGCCCTCAATGGTTTCAGTCACCTTTGGTGTCTGAGATCAACAATTTGGAGCCCGACGTATTTGTCTACACCAATGCACCCGACGTCGTGCACCTACTGACGGGCAAAGGGACGACATGGTTGCCAATGAAGTTTGATCGCCGCACCGGTAAAGAACACCCCAGACGCCCCTACAACAAAACCTTAACCGAGATGCGTGAAGGTCTTGCGCAAGGCAAAGCTGTAGTCGCTTACTTCGACGAGGTGACCTGGCGGTTTTATCTGCCCACACAACAAGAACTGACCGAAGAACTGAACCTGAAACAGGTTGTTCAGACAACAGATGGCACTCTTTTACGCTCCAACATGAATTAACTGCGTGCTCGCGGGCTTGCCCTCAAGTTACAATCGCCTTGAATGAAGGACTTGAGGACATGCTATGCTCATGAGCCAGAGCACAGTCGATTTCAAAGGTAACGCGTCGGCGTTGCCAGACCTGCAAGGGTTGGAAATCGCTGTTATTCTGCCTTGCTACAACGAGGCTGTTGCGATCGGAGAAACGGTTGCACAGTTTCGCCAGGCATTGCCGAATGCGACTATCTACGTCTTCGACAACAACTCGACCGATGACACGATCCGTGTCGCACAGCAAGCCGGGGCAACGGTGCGAACCGAAGCGTTGCAAGGCAAGGGTAACGTTGTACGCCGGATGTTCGCGGATGTCGACGCGGATGTTTACGTCATGGCGGACGGCGATGCAACGTATGACAGTGCCGCCGCACCTGAGTTGGTGCAGCTGCTTGTTTCTCAGAATTTAGACATGGTGAACGGCGCACGCGTGAACAAAGAAAGCGAGGCATATCGTCGAGGCCATAAATTTGGCAATGCCTTGTTCAGCGGGTTGGTGAAGTTCTTTTTCAGCAACAAGATCAACGATCTTTTGTCCGGCTATCGTGTTTTTAGCCGGCGCTTTGTCAAGAGTTTTCCAGCACTCTCCAACGGGTTTGAGATCGAAACCGAGTTGACGGTTCACGCGATGCAAATGCGTATGCCGATCGGAGAGGTAGAGACCAACTACTTCTCTCGCCTTCCGGACTCTAGCTCCAAGCTTTCGACATTCAGAGATGGGTGGCGCATCCTCAAGATGATCAGCTTTTTGATCAAAGAAGAAAAGCCAATGGCCTTCTTTCTGTCGCTCGCATACATCTTCTTTCTGCCCTCATTGTGGGTCTTTCTTTCAGTTTTCGGCGAGTTTCTGGAAACCGGTCTGGTGAACCGGATACCGTCACTGTTGGTTGCTGTTTCGGGATTTGTCGCGTCAATGCTGTCGGTTGTATGCGCCTTGATCCTCGACTCGTTGGCGCGGGGGCGCCGTGAAATCAGGCGCCTATCCTATCTGCAGTTTCCAGGTGCGGCGAACACGCCCAAATCCTAGTCGGGCTGCGTTGACACTCAGTTTAGTAGCTGGTCGTAGATCCTGCAGACACCATCGATATGGATCGCCATGCCAAAATTCTCACGGGCGTGGCGTTGCCCGGCGTTGATAATCTTGGCCCGGATATCCGCATCTTGGTGCAACCGCATGACAGGTTCCACAAATCCTTCGGCATCAAACGGATCGACTAAAAAGCCGTTTTCGCCATCAACAATCGCTTCGATATTGCCGCCATGTCGTGTCGCAACAACTGGTGTGCCTAGATACATGGTTTCGATCAGGGTGCGCCCGAACGGTTCATCCAGTGCGGTCACCAGATTTGCATCCATCGCTGCCATATAGCCATCAATCGGTTGGCGGAATCCCATCATATGAATTTGTTTGTCCATCCACGCCTCGGCGGCCAAGTCCTTGCATACTTGGTCCAAAGCGTTTCCACGATCGACAACGCTGCCGAAAAGGAAGCCGTGGACTGGAACATCTGGCATGCGCTTTTGAATCGCGGCCACAGCCTTTACAAAATGATCCGGTCGCTTGCGGGGTACGAAGTTTCCAAAATACCCCAGCAGCAAGGCATCATCCGGCAACCCCATTTCTTCGAGTACCTCTTTTCGAGCCGCCGCGGGGTCCGGTGGATTGGGGTTAAAGTCAAACGGGCTGCGGATAACGGTGAACTTCTTGTCCACCGACCGTACAGGCTTGCTGGGTTTGGAGAAATGAGAGACGCTGATGATGTGGTCCGACAAGACCGGGGCCAGTTTATTGATCCCAAAGGCTGTAGGGTCCTGCCGATGATGCCAGATATGTTTGCGCCCTGACAGTTTCGTCGGTAAAGCCCAATTCGAATGCATCCGCCCTTCGTTGGTGTGCACGATGTCCGGCTTGATCCGGTTCAGGACCGAAATGAACTGCGGTACACTTGACAGCAGGTACTTCGTCGGCCCGCAATCTCCGTCATAGCTGATTTGTCCCGGTGACATTAGGGCGGGTTTCTCCAACACCTCATAGTCTAACCCGAGAGACCGCGCGTATTCACCGGCCAGCCCGTCCTTGTAGTGAACCAGAATGTAGGGTTCATACTTTGATCTGTCCAAACCAGCGGCCAGTTTCATGGCCGAGACATGGCTTCCGCCGATTACGGTGTCTCCCTCGAAAGGGAAAAGGATACGTTTGGTCATTGTTCATCTCGTTAATCGTAAGTCACTGGTAAATTTCGAGCTTTATGTCGCGATACTATGGGTGGGTTATAGACCTCTATCTCGGGGCAGGATAGGACCGGATCGCCAAAATGCAGCCAGTCGTCCAGACGATGTTAAATATGACATGGGCAAAGGCGACGCCTTCGATTCCCAGAACAAACAAAAGAGGTATAAAAGAAAGCGCAAAAACACCTGTCGCCATCATGGTTGTGCGCACCAGTGCCCGATCCAACCCCATGCTCAACAGCGCCGGGTTCAGTGCCAAGCCGCCCAGGTAGATCACCGCCGCAAACATCAAAATTGTCATAACAGGCGCGGCGCCCTGAAACTCGGCACCAAACAACAAGACGGCCAGATCAGACATCTTCCATGCCAGAGGGATCGAGATGGCCAAAGATACCCCAAACATCAGCATCGAGATGTAGCGAACCAGCTTCCAGAAGCGATCATGCTTCTGAGCTGACCAAAGCCGCGTCATTTCGGGGTAAAGGACCTGTCGGATGGGGCCGCCAATGCGCACGATGTTGGTCATTATCCGTTTGCCAACCTGGTAAAAACCCACCGATGTCACGTCGAGCAGCGCACCCACAACCAAAACGTCCAACCGTTGTGTCGATTGCCTGAGGACTACGTTGAAGTTCGAGTTCCACAAGAACCGCAGAAATCCGGGATTTTGCTTCAGGGCGGTGCTTAGCTTTAAGGACATAAAGGCGCGCACACCCCGTCGTTGCAGTTCCCGTAAGGCGATGAAAAAGGCTACGAGGCCAGTTAGGATCTGATGCATCAACATCAAAGCCAGGAACGCCCAAAGGCCGAGATCCAGCAGGAATACGATGATTGTTCCAACAAGGCGCAGCCCGGCCACGACCATATCCGAGATCGCCAACAAATCGAATCTGTCATGAATTCTAAGCACCGCGATGCCGGTTGGGCGCAGAGAGAAAATCAGCCCAATCGCGACCAAGGCGATATAAGACGCTCCGATATCCTCGGGCAGACCAATCATCGGGGCCACAGTTGGCGCTAGCAATATCGCAACTGTTCCCGCCAAAATGCCGCCAATGATGTCGATGACGATCGACAGTTTGATCAGGTGACCAAAACGATGGGTATCATCCTCGGTCAGGGCATCGCTGCCGTATTTGATCACCGCCTGCCAAGGCTCCAATCGGCACAGCCGGTCTAAGACCTGTACATAGGCATCTACTAACGCCAAAATCCCCACCGCAGCAGGACCCACCGCACGCGCGGTGATGATCAGGGTCGCCAGGCCAAACACTGCGATCAGTATCTGGGACAAGAACAGCCATGACATGTTCTTGGCAAGCCGCCCAATCAGAGATCTGGCATCAAACTGGGTCATAGTTCTTGGCTGCGGTAATTCCGGGCGTTGACCCGGGCACCCAAAGACAACATGGTGCAAAAAAACCTTGGTACTCGTCTCAGGTCAAATACCTTTCATAACTCGTCAAACTCTAATTTTTGGCGATTCTATCCGCCCCTACTTCTATCATTTTGTTTTTTACGCTTGTATCGTTTTACGAAAGCGCAGTTTGATAGGGAAATCCAGTCCTGTTTTGGGAAACCGGTTTTGAACATGCGAAATTGTAGTTGGGGCCCTTCCAAAACAGGGTGGAAGAACGCGGTAGCTTATCCCACTAGGGTGCGGGTACTAGGTGGTCGATCGAGTTTGGGTATTAATTAACGCTATATGGAACAAGCAAAAGTTCTCCTCCACATTGGGTACCACAAGACCGCTACATCCGCGTTGCAGAAACAGTTGTTCTCAACGTCTGATGGTCCGTTTGCAAGTCCGCCAGAAGAACGAAAATTCGTCCTTTCAAACAGATTCGTGTTGCCGCAGCCGCTGACCTTTGATTCATTTGCAGTTCGCGAACAATACGCGGATTTTCTCGACGCTTCGCACAAATCGGAAAAAATCTCTGTCTTCTCGCACGAGCGGTTCTCGGGCTACCCAGCTTCGGGTGGATTCGACAGCCCGTTGATCGCGCAACGCCTGAAGCAAACCTTCCCTGAAGCCCATGTCCTCATCGTCTTCCGGGAACAGCTGTCCAGTATTCTGTCTATGTACAGCCAGTACATTACGGACGGCGGTCACAAGTCTTTCAAAGGTTACATCGCACAGATCGAACCCATGATGCGCCGGGTCCCGATGTTTACCCCTGACTTTTATAGATATGATAGGCTTTTCCGATACTACCAAAACCTGTTTGGCGCTGATCGCGTACACGGTCTCACCTACGAGCAGTTCGTTCAAGATTCTGATGCATTTGTGTCCAGCTTGTGCAGCTCGTTAGGTGTCGCAGCGCCAAAACGGAAGTTCGTTAAGACAAACACGAAACGCTCGCAAAGTTTCCAGCTGTTGCAACGCGGGGTGAACCGCGTTTTCAGTAACAATCAGCTCAGTACCGGGGCAGTGATCCCTTTTCCTTACGCCACACGACGGTTTGGAAAATTGAGCGGGCCATTAAGTCGCGTTTTCCCGGACGCACTGGATCAGGCATTGGAAACCCGTATGGCAAGGCATGCTGCGGCGCAGTTCGAAGGGGCCTTTGCGGAGTCCAATGCAATCCTCAAAGACCTTACGGGTCTGCCACTTGAAGACTACGGCTACCAATTGCCAGACGGCACGTGCTGAAACCCAGTCATTTCTTCAAAACGGCACCCCAAAAAGGCAAATGACCAGCACCCCAAATGCTGGTCATTTCTTCCGAGTGAGTGATAGTGCCCTAAGGCTTCACCGGTATTTATCTGTGGTTGAACACAACTTATCAAAGCATCTGCATGACGGGTATTAGGGGAATCCCGTAGGTTTTATAGTTTTTTGCCAAAATACTGAAAAACAGAGATTATTACATACGAGCTGGGCAACGCTCTGTACCCGGCACACCTCACTACGAGTGGGAAAAATCTGAAGATATGTCAGCTGATCTTAGTTGGCGCCAGCTGCTCTTGCTGCCGCAGCAGCCCCATTTTCCTAAGCAGAATTGTGTTGACGCGCCGCACATCAAATACAGCTTCTGCGCGTATGCGTGCGGCTTGTCCCATCTGCGAAACCAAATCGGGTTGGTCCAAAAAATTTGCCATTGCTTTGCTCAACGCTTGCGGGTTGCGCATCGGTACGACGAACCCCGTTTCGCCTTCGATGATCGGGTCAGAGCACCCCGGCGCATCGGTGGTTACGACAGCGCGTCCGGTCGACATCGCCTCAAGGATTGTCCGCGGTATTCCTTCTCGATACGCCGAGGGCAAAACAAAGACCGAGCAGTCTTTCAAATAGGGGCGAACATCTGTTGTCTCGCCCAGATATTCAACGACACCTTCACGCGTCCAGGTGTCTATCTCACGCTGACCGACCGAGTCTGGATTGGCATCCATCGGCCCCAACAGCTGAAACCGGGCCTGAGGGTGTTTGCGCTTTAGCAGACGCGCCGCTTCGACAAAGTCAAAAACGCCCTTCTCTTTTAGAAGTCTGGAGATCATCAAGAACACAGGTGGCCCATCGGGTGGGCTTGAATGCGCGTATTTCGTCAGGTTCACCCCAGACCCCGGCACGATGCTCAACTCTGTACCTGCACTGACCATCCCACGGGCCTGAAACTCTTCCTCATCGGCTTTGTTGTAGACCAGCAGTTCGTCAACGCCCCTCAGTGAAAACCGATACAGGTTAGATGAAAGTGCGCGGACCAATCGTCGCTTCAGGCTGGTATTCTGGGCATTGAACACATAGCCCAAGCCTGTGCACATCGCATATTTTCGCGGCACGCGCGCCAGTCGTGCGGCCAGGCATCCATAGATGATTGGCTTCATTGTGTAGGCAAAAACAGTATCCGGCTCAAAGTCTTGGAATATGCGCTTTAACGCGCGCACGGTTCCAATGTCTTCGATCGGGTTCATACCAGTGCGGGACATTGGAAATTCTACAAACTTGACGCCGATGTCGCGAAGCGCGGCCTCGCTGGGCGCGTGGCGTTCCGGACCACAGGCAATTACCTCGGCCCGCATCGACATTTCACGCAACAGATCATAGCGGAAATTGACCAGCGAAGATGTCAGATTGGCAACAACTGCAATCTTGCGAACAGGTTTAGTTTGTTCGGTTTTTCGGGGTTCAAGTGATTGCAATACAACACACTCCAGTCACTTGCTATCAAATCCACACGGTCGGAAATCAATCAACATCTTAAACAAAATACGCCCGAAATTGTGCTGGCTGATGACCAATGTCAACACGTCACTGAGCCCGTCTCAAAGGCCGCCCAACCAAGGGAAGCTTGATTTCCCGCCCAGTCAGACAAACTGACAAGCCAAGCATCCACGGCACCAGCCAGAACCGGGCGTAGAAATGGGGCGATGTATTCAGAACCATCATCAGCATCATCAGAATTGTAACAGCCAGTGCCGTGTCTTTCGCCCCACCCATCATCATCTTGTAGCGCCAGATCACGTAGATTCCGGAAGCAAACAATCCAGCCAAACCCACAAGAGAAACGGCGCCACCTTCTGTCAAAGTCAGTAAATAAGCATTGTGCACAGGTGCGCCGATTGCACTTTTTTCTTCGTATTGGTCGATGCCATATCCCAACCAAAGCGTTTCATTTCCGAACTTCATGGATTCCTGTATCAGAAACAACCTGTCATCAATGGTCCCGGACTCACTGATGTCGGCGTTACGAACCGCCGAGAACACGCGCTCCTGAAACACTTCGGGCAGGAAAAACTCACCAAACAGCACAGCCGCGATGAAGAAGAGGACGACACCGATTGTCAGACCAACGGTCGCTTTCACCGATCCGGTCAGCAAAACAAAAAGCGTGACACCTACGATACACAAATAGAAAGCTGTATTTGATCCTGTCAGTAGCACCCCATAAGTCACTGGTAAGAAAAGTAAGATTGCACCCAGAGTTGTCACGCGATGTACACCCCGCAACCACACAAGAAACACCAGTGATAGTGCTGCCAGAACCCCTGATTCATTTTCTTTCTCGAACAAGCCGCTGAGACGCCCATTTCCGCTTACAAAATCGTTTCGACCAGGGACGAAGTTGACGTAGTAAGCGCCATGGATCATCGCCAGCGCAATAGAAAGGACAAAGAGGAAAATCAGCGTCTCTGTTTCTTTCCGTGATCGTCTCAGGATGATCCAGGGCAGAAGCACAAAGGAAAAACAGTACTGCATAAGCCCCAGCGCACCCGCCATCGCATCACCATTGATGATCGATGCCGCGGCAAAGCCCGCCAGAAAAGTCAGTACTGATGCGAACCAGAGGGTAGAGGCCGATCCCAGCGGGCGAAGTGGCAGGCGCCCCTTGAACAAAACCACGAAAAAGGCCATGAGAATGAAGAAATCTCCAAGCGTAAAGAACACGAATCCCGGTCGAAAATAGTTCAGCGGCGAGAAAAAGACCGCGATCGCAACCAGTACAAATTCAAGTCGTGTTTCCGGCTTTGTGTGCGTTCGGATGACGTGTTCGTTGACAGATTTAAACATGATCCGGCCGTGCCTATCCGAAATTCACAAGCTTTGTCGGCTCTAGATTCAATTGCCGTAGCTTTTCCAATGAGCGGACAATTTCCTCGACACCGGACGACTGGTCACGGGTGATAAACACCACGTTGTCCGTAAAGGAGAGCAACCGGCCAAGTACTGCGTTTTCGGTGATGGGAGGAACGAGAATAACTATTTGGTCATACAAATCGCTCAACGCCGCTGTCCCGGACCACATGTTGTGTGAATCGAACAGATCGACAGGCACCTGATCATCAACCGAGGGTCTCACGTATTTGACCTTGTCTGCGATTTCGACTGTTTCTTGTGTCATCAACAATGCATTGCCCAACAACAGCGGCAGGCCGTATTGGGACCTGGCGCGAGGCAACAGGTCCGCGACCGAGGGGTCATCCGTCGGATCGATATCTATGAACAAGACACGCAAGCCGTCCTTGGCCGCGGAAACAGACAGGCACAGAGTGACAAAGGCGGATTGGTCGGTTTGTGAGGACGAGGTAATCACCATCCGTGCCGAGCCGTCCTGCGACAACCGATCCATCAGAACTGACAAAACATGCCGGGCGCCTTCGGCCCGAGGGTCGGGTGGCATGCGTTGATCGAACAATGCGATCAGTTCGGAAATGCTGTGGCGCGCCGCGCGGGGAAACTGAGGAAAGGCCAATGCCCCTTGCAGCCCAAGCGCAGGGTGAACGGACCGGCGGACGAACAGCCGCTTGTTCAGCATTTCCCGCAGAAGGATGCAAATGAATGCAATGACCAGCGCGCTGGCAAAGCTGCCGGCCAGAACGGTATTTCGGTTTGGAAGCGCAGGTTCAAGCGGCGGCTGCGCGACTGAAATCTGACGCGCCAAAGGTTCCATCAATCCGGCATGAACCGCCAGATCACGGTTGCGTTGAAACAGAATCTGGCGTCGGGCCAATAGATCTTCAAGCCGTTGTTCCAACGTTATACGCTCTTGCGCCGCTTTCGAACGTTGCTCAAGCTGCGCTTGCACGCGTTCCGCGCGCTGTTCAAGCTGCTCGATCTCGGATTGGGGTGCGTCGCTTTCGGATAAGAACCGCAATCGGACCAAAACATTTCGAAGCTCGGCAGACAGGGCGGTGCCTTCAACGGTGTCATCCAATTGATTGGACAGGATGAGGTAGGACAACTCAGTTTCGATGCCGGAAATTTCTTCCTCTAACTCGCCCATTCGATTAACAAGCAAGTCGATTTTCTCATGCGCGCTGCTTTGCTGAATCTCTAGCGTCAGATCAATGTAAGTCCGTGCGATCTCGTTGGCGATCTGGGCGGCTCGGATTGGGTTCGTGTCGTGAACCTGAATCCCGATCCCCAGCGTGTTCCGGTAAGGCGAAACAACATAGCTTTCCAGCAGTTTAGACGTTGTTTCCGTCAAGTTTTCAATGGGCGAATATGCGTCAGCAAGGCCGCGCATCAAAAGCGGATTATAGGTTGGGTCTTCATCAAGTCCCAATCGCTCGACGACTTTCTCAGCAAAATCTCGGGAGCGGATGATTTCCACCTCGGTCTGCATTTCCGACAGCGCGACCTCGAGGTTCGCGATCGGCCTAAGGTCCGCCCGGATCGTGACCCTGCGGTCATCCAGAACAATGACGGATCCGGTCACATATAGCCTGTCCTTGAACATGACGACCAAAACAGCAACCAACATGATCGCCGCAAACACCGACAGAAACAGGACCAGATTGCGTCGCACGATTGCACGAACGCCGACCAGACCAAGACGTTCGACCTGATCCTCATCCAGCTGCATTTCGCTGGTCCTGTCCGGTATAGTGTTCGAGATATTCACCCGGTCTGACCTTCTCTGTCTCTCGGCGCTTTCAGGGCCTTAGACCGCATCGTCGATTGTTTCGTCCCACTCTGCAAGAATGTTGTCTGGTGCCAGCCAGACCCGGCTTTCCATATCCGCATCCCGCATTCGCTGTAGCAACTCAGGAGAATTGGACAACCGAAGCACCGCCTGCGCCAATGCGTCGACATCTTCCAACGGGACCAAAAGGCCATTCTCTTCTGGCCGGATCAATTCGCGCGGCCCATAGGGGCAGTCAAATGAGACGATGGGCAAGCCCGTAACGCTTGCTTCGGCCAGCACATTTGGAAACCCTTCGTAGCGGGATGGAAACACCAGTATATCCGCGCCATCCATCCATTCCCCCGGCGCCGGGCTTGGACCCGGCAGTGAAACAACATCCGTCAAATCCAGACGATCTCGCTGAGCTTCCAGCGCTTTTCGCTCTGGCCCCTCACCATAAATGGTCAGCCGCGCCTGCGGATTGCCTTTCAGAATCTTAGGCATCGCCGCAAGCAGCAAATCGAACCCTTTTTGCCGGTCCAGTCGCCCCACCGCAACCAGGTTACTTGTCCCAGTGCCCAAATGCTCACGGGCGCCGGCCGGCAAGGAGCAGGGATTGGAAATGATCCGCGCCTTGCGCTGGATCGCTCGTGGCAGGTCTTCGCTGGCTCTTTGCGTTTGCATGACCACCGTGCGTGCACGCCGGGCCAGCAGGTTTTGGGCGTGGCGCCACAACGGATGGGCAGATTGCGCACGCGGGTTATTGCGCTCGGAAATAATTACCGGCGTAGGCCGATCCAATGTCGCCAGAAGCGTCAGAACATTGATCTTCGTCAGAAAGGTGACAACCACATCCGGCGAGACGTCCTGAACCACCTTGCGAATATGGCGAAACCGATCCAACTGCCCGCCATTCGCGTCGGCCACATGCAAGGTCACGTCGTCTGGATAAGGGAAATACGATCCAGCCTCGGGCATGGTCAGGCCCGCGACGTGTACCTCGTCTCCACGGTCTAATCGGTGCGCAGCCAATATCGAGACAATCTTCTCTGCGCCCCCTGCCCCGAACCCGCCCTGAATGATCAACAGCTTCACGCGGGACTATCCTGACATCTTCTTGCGCGGCTCTTCAGCCTCGCGCAGCGGTGCAGCCGTCTGGTCATTCGGACCGGGTCGATTAAGCTCATGTTCAATGATTGGCCGGTTCAGGTCCTTGGACTGCAGGAAGATGCGCCCGATATATTCGCCCAGGATACCCAAGAACATGGCGTTCAGTGTCATCGATAGCAGCAAAAGGATGGTCGTTGTCGCAAAACCAGCAGGCCAGTCATGGCCAAAGACAACCTTGGCGATCAGATAACCGACCATCAGCAGGAACATTGAAAGCCCAACCGTCAAACTGATCATCGAGGCCAGACGCAGAGGCAAAAGCGAATGGTTGATCAGCCCATCTACGGCCAGTGACAGCATCGCGCGGAAAGGGAACTTCGATTCCCCCGCAGTGCGAGCCACGCGGTCATATTCGAACCCAACTTGATTGAACCCCATACCGCTGATCAGACCCCGAACATAGGGTGATCGATCATCGACGCGGCGCAGCTCATCCAGGATGCGTCGATCCGTCAGACGAAACTCACCCGCGTTTCGCGGCAAATCATCGTCGCTGATCATGTCAATCAGCGCATAGAAACCACGGCGCGCGGCCGCCACAACCGGTCCGTCTGGCAGGCTGCGGCGGATGCCATACACAACGTGGTTCCCCTGTCTCCACAGGTCCAGCATCTGAGGGATCAGCTCGGGCGGATCCTGCATGTCGCAATCCAATTGAACAGCACAAGCTCCATTGGCCGAGCGATATGCTGTCAGAACCGAGGCCTGATATCCCATGTTGCGCGCAAACCGGATGACCCGGACGCGCGGATCGGCTGCCGCGATTTCGGACAGAATCCCATAGGTTCGGTCTTCGGAATGATTGTCGGTAAAGATGATCTCGGGCTCGTACCCGTCCAAACCGTCGAACACCGCGATGACCCGGTCATAGGCCATCTGCACGTTTTCTTCTTCGTTGTAGGCAGGAATGAGGATTGAAACGAGTGTCATGTTACCTGTCCTGTGACTTTGACGCCGGGAGTATGCCGCTTGGCCCAATCTACCGTGGTCTTCAAACCTTCTTCTAAGGCCACTATTGGCGCCCAGTCATAGCAGGATTTCATCAATCCCGGATGGTTTATCAAGTCGATTGCCGGGCCGCTTGCCGTGCCAAATTGCAGCAGTGCTGCGGGTGTTTCGGTCAATCGCTGCAAGATCAATGCAACTTCGCGGACCTTGGTTGGGATGCCAGTGCTGATGTTTACGACTGGTCCTGCTGCCAATGGATCAGAACCCAGCAGAAGCAAACCACGCACAACGTCATCCACATGGATCAGATCCCGTGCATCTTCCGGTCTGCCAATTTGCGCGGTGCGATGGTTCAGCAGGTTGTCGATGAGATAGGGAACAAGCTGCTGCCCCGTCTGTCCCGGCCCATAGGTCAAGGACAGGCGCGCGGTGACTGCCGGGAACGGCAACCGAGGTCGGAGCATCTCAAGGTACTTGGTGCCAGTCAGCATTGACGTACCATAGCTGTCTCGCGGCTTTTCACACTGCGTTTCGACGTATGGAACAGGGTTTTCACCGTATTCCGCAATCGTTCCCAGCCGGACAAACGCACCCGGAGGTGTTGCGCAACTCGCCGACGCGTGCAAAACGTTCAAAAGGCTCTGGACGTTTTCATGTAAGCTGTCGGCAGCGTCAGACAAATCTGCGACAGCCGGAATGCGGGTTCTGGCTGCAGCGTGAAACACCAAATCGGGCCGACAATCATCGAACACGTTCCGGATGTCTGTACTGGTGGTCAGGTCTACTCGACGCAAATCAACGGCTGACGACATTTCACCCAGTCGGTCCGTAGACGCTGTCGGCCGCACAAGTGCTGTCACATGATCCCCACGGGCAGCGCATGCGCGAACCAGATGAGAGCCGATGAAACCGTTTGCGCCAGTAACCAGAACACGCATCATAACGTCTTGTCCGGGCGCCAATAATGTCCCAAATGTCTAAACATACCCATCTCTGACTACGCTATCGTCGCAATCCTATTGTGCGCCTTGATAGTGCGTAACGGCCTCTTTTGGTTTCAACACAATGTCGGACTTCCGGCCCAGGAAAAACACCCCACTGGCGCCATCAACCCGATAAGGTTCTGGGATCAGACGGTCGAGGTACTGCGCCCAGAAAACGCAAAGCTTGGCCACTTTTCCTGCCGTGCGCGACCGGAACAACCCCCGAAACAGATAGTCCACGGACCACATGAATTGCACGCCCGGCCCGGCACTGGCCCCCGAGTCGATGCGTTCGAACGCGCGGAAGAGATAGCGGTGACCGCTTTCGGTGAACCGCGTGAAATCATAGGGGCCTTCGTGTACCTGCTGGAGAAAAGGCGTTTCCGCATAGATCAGACCACCTGGTTTCAGCACCCGGTGAATCTCGGACGCCACCTGGCGCGGGTCAAGCACATGTTCCAGCACAGCCTGAACGACCACACCGTCAAAGACATCATCCTGCATCGGAATGTCATGAGCATCCGCCACGAACTGAATATTCGGCGACTGATAGATGTCAAAGGCAAAGATCTGGACTTTGGGATCGTCATACAGTTTTCCCATCCCCTGCCCAACGCTGCCGCCGCCCACGATCAAAACACGAGGGTTTGGGTTTAGTGCCTTCATCTCGGACACAAACCGATCCACGTTACGCAAAGTGACCTGCTTGATCGGCGAAGCCAATCGTTTCAGGAACTTGATCGGGCCACGATACGCTGGTCGGTGGATCTGGGATTCAACCTCGATATCCGTTGGTTTAGGCGGCTCAATGACCGAGTCTTCATAGCGTACAAAAACCGGCACCCCGCCGTTGACGGCGCAAGGGCCAGACCCTTGCTTGAAGTCGTCCCGGATCAGATCCTTGATCGCCTCGGTCGGGGCCAGTGGCATCAGGATGCCTCCCGCGAGAGACCGGCAGCATGAGGTGTCAGGAATTCAGTCACCTTTTCATGCATATAGTCGATCTGAGGCTGGGTCAGGCCATGGTGACACGCCAACAGGATACCGCCTCGCATAACCGAATCCGATACCGGGTAGCCCGCTGGATCGCTGCGATACTCCAAACCTTTCATAGCCGGTTGGCGCAGAATGTTGCCGGTAAAGACCGGGCGGGTCTGGATGTCGGATGTTTCCAGGAAAATCTGCAACTGGCGCCGCGTGAATGGTGCGTTCTCGCGGATGGTCAACGGGAAGGCCAACCAACCTGTACGAGAGCCCGGCAGTTGTTCCGGCAGAATGAACCACTCTTCGTACTGCGCAAAGAACGCACGGTGGGCATCATATGCCTCTTCGCGAACCTTGATGTTGTTGTCCAGCTTGCCCAGTTGCACCAACCCGAACGCCGCACTCACTTCCGAGGGTTCCAGGTTATATCCTAGCGCTTCGAACAGGAATTTCGCATCATATTCAATGCCATCCAACTGTACGTTAAAGCGGTTTTCAATAGCCTCGGATTCCACGAACAGCGATGAGCTGCGCCCCCAGGACCGCATTAGCAGCGCTTTGCGAGCAAGCTCGTCATCATTCACACAAAGCATACCGCCGTTGCCTGCGCCGTTGATGACGTGGCTGCCATAAAAGCTGGTGGTCGAAATGTGAGAGTATTTGCCGGTACTGACGCCTTCCATCGTGGCGCCCAGCGTATCGGCGCTGTCCTCGATCACTTTCAATCCATGAGCATCCGCCAACTCGCGTATCTTGCGCCAATCAGGCAGGTTACCGATCAGCGATGGGATCATAACGGCAGACGTATTCGACGTGATCATCCGTTCGATTTGATCCACGTCGATGTTGTAGGTGCCTTCTGCGGCATCCACAAAAGCGGGCACCAGACCCTGACGCACCAAAGGCGCAACGGTTGTGGCAAAGGTCAGCGCGGGCGTGATAACCTCACTGCCTTTGGGCAGGTCCAGAATTTCGACCGCCAAATAGTTTGCTGATGAACCCGAATTGGTCATAATCCCGTGCGATTTGGCGAACAGAGTAGATACTTTCTCCTGCATTTCGCGCACTTTGGGGCCCATTTGGGTAGATGTCTTCAAAACCTCAACAACGGCATCAATCTCTTCCTGGCCGTGTACAGTCTGCCCGTAATTCACTCTCATTAATCTTACTCCTAAAAATGCCGCTTACTGCGCTGCGACCGTCGGGCGGTCTGGTTCTACTGATGATATCAGGCGTTCAAAATGGTCGATCTGCGCATTTGTGATCTGCGCCATGTTCCCACCTGTAGCATGTGCCTTGTACCAATCTGCGGTCAGATTGATTGCGTCCTGTAGTGTCAAACGCGGACGCCAGCCCAACCGGGTCTGCGCCTTTGTGCTGTCCAGCCGAAGAATGCCGGCCTCGTGCGGCGCGTCGGAGACCTGGTCTGCGAAGTCGAACACCGGCGCGCCTGCCCCCCAGGCACGCTGGATCATGTCCGCCAACTGCCTCACATCAACGGTGCTGGAGACATCGGGGCCAAAATTCCAAGCCCCGGCATAGTTTTCCCCACCCGTCAGCATTTTCTCGGCAACCTGCAGATAGCCAGAGACCGGCTCCAGCACATGTTGCCAAGGTCGAACGCTGGCCGGGTTGCGGATCACAACCGGGTCGCCCTTAGACCATGCCCGAATGATATCCGGAACCAAACGGTCTTCACCCCAATCACCGCCGCCAAACACGTTCCCGGCACGCACAGTTGCCAGCCTGGGGCCGTTGGGGTCGGAAAAGAACGAATGCGCATACGACTGTGCAACAAGTTCGGTTGCAGCTTTCGAGGCGCTATAGGGGTCTTTGCCACCCAAAGGATCGCTTTCGCGATAGCCCCAAACCCATTCGCGATTGTCATAACATTTGTCGCTGGTGATCACGATCACTGCCTTTAGCGACGGCATCTTACGGGCGATTTCCAGGACGTTGGCCGTGCCTTGAACATTCGTTGCAAATGTCTCAGCCGGCTCACGATATGATTTCCGAACAAGCGGTTGGGCTGCCATGTGAAACAGGATTTCGGCATCCACCCCTGCCAGTGTTTCCGATAGTTGGGCGGGGTCCCGGATATCGGCGAAACGACTATCGGTCGCTGCGCTGATGTCGCAGGCTTCGTACAAGGACGGTCCCGGCTCTGGCGGCAGCGACAGACCGGTAACACTGGCCCCTAGGCGCTGCAGCCAAAGCGACATCCAGCCGCCTTTAAAGCCACTATGCCCCGTCACAAGGACGCGGCGGCCATTAAACTGGCCGCCGAACATCTGAGTCTCATGAGCCGTCATTTTGCCCTCAAATTGCAACCGGGTATTCAGCCGAGGCTTGCTCACCAAATTGCATCCAGGGAGGCGTTTCTTCCTCGCTCAGTGCGTTCAGGGCGTTGCGGTCACGGATTGTGTCCATCGGATGCCAGAACCCGTCATGGCGGTATGCCATCAGCTCTCCGTCGCGGGCCATCTGAGACAGCGGCGACTGTTCCAATGGTTCTGTATCATCAACCATGTAGTCCATGACGCCCGGTTCAAACACGAAGTACCCGCCGTTAATCCAGGTCTCGCGCCGGCGTACTTTTTCAGTAAACGCATCCACACGATCGCCCTTCAATTCGATATTCCCGAACCGAGCAGGCGGTTGTACGGCGGTCACCGTTGCCAGTTTGCCGTGGGATTTGTGGAAATCGAGCAGCGCGTTGATGTCGATGTTACCCAAACCGTCAGAATAGGTGCACATGAAAGTCTCGCCCGGGTTCATCCACTCTTTCAAACGTCTGATGCGCCCGCTGGTCATGGTATGGGCCCCGGTGTCGACCACGGACACATTCCAGCCACCCGGTGCAGATGGCACCAGCTTCAACTCTCCGGTATCGAGAGCCACTGAGATGTTGTTCGCAATCAGGTGGTAATTGGCAAAGAACTGCTTCAGCAGCAGCGCCTTGTATCCGGCGGCCACGACGAAGTCGCGATGCCCGAAATGGCTGTAAATATCCATAACGCGCGCGATGATGGGTCTGCCGCCAACCTCGACCATTGGTTTTGGAATCGCGACTGTTTCTTCGGCGAGCCGTGAACCCAGCCCTCCTGCCAGAAGAATTGTTTTCATTCGTGCTACTCCCTCAAATAAACCTTTTCAAAAATCTACACTTTCACGTTGGAGCTCGGGGTGTTTCCGCCAACGAGTCATGAGCGGGTTTGGTGCTGCTCCGTCGTCATTCTGCCGCATCTGCGCGACTTAAGTATATCACACCTTCGCCATAGCGGTTGTTTAACCCGTCTTTTTGCACTGCAGCGTAGCCATTTTCGTTCGCATATCGCAACAATGGGGCCTCAAGATCAGAATCATATCCTAATAGGAATGCTGAAGGTGGATTGGAATCAAACAGTGCCGGCAGGTCTTTTTCACCGGCCATAACGTATTGCTGAGCCAATTCAGGGTCGGTGTAAGGCGCGATGCGATAGGCAAATGGCCCGGTCGCCAATTCAGCGTAGACAGGCAGGTGTGCTTCCAGCGGGTAAAGCGGCATAAATGTTGCGACCGGCCCGTCAGGAGTTGCGCTTTCGGCGACAGCGTCGCGCAGGGCGGCCCCGCCTTTTGCGATCCGAGCCGACGTAAAGCTATCCGGCTTCGCCAGACTAAGGAGCCCGGGGGCAAGCCGGGGGGCACCCAGCAGGAACAACAATGCAAATCCTGCAAGACAAAGCGGAACAACCTGCGCTCGTTTTTCGTGAGGCAAGAGGCGATAGATCAAAGCGGCAAGCAAAGGCACCGCGATCAAAGGCTGGATGTAATACTGTGGGAAGCCCGGTGTCGGCACAAAGCTGAACAGTGCGGTCATGCCAAGCACCGCCAAAACCACAAGGATCTGACCCAGTCCGTTACGCTTTTGTGTCGATTTGGCTGCGCTGAGCACGCCAAGAAAGAACAAGATCATCAGGCCGATCAAGGCTGCACCGCTGAACCATGTCGCATACGCAAGCTGGATCTTTTTGCCCAAGCCCATGGCCAGACCGGGTTCTGAGGCTGCATTGGCCTGCCAATAAGCAATATGTGGCCCGGTATGAAACTTCAAAACATGTGCCAAAAACCCGGAAGGGTCCGCGGCAAGATACCAAAACAACGGCAAAGCGCCGACCAAACCACCGATCAGCACCGGCAGAACGACGGAACGCAACCGGTCAGAAAAAGGCAGATGCCACGGCAGCAGGAAAGCGGCGACCGCGACAGGTGGGATGAAAATCACCGCGCTGACTTTCAGGCCTGCTGCAATAGACAAGAGCAGACCAGATATCAGCAACTGAGCAAAGCGGGGTCGGTCCCGTAGTGTTTCGACAATAAACAGCCCTAGGCCCCATGCCGCAAATGGCAAAGGCAACAGGTTGTTACTGGCGGCCATACCGGCCTGGGTTTGAAGTGTTTCGTTGACGACCAAAACCACGACAAAGAACACTGACAACAGCGCTGAACCTGATATCCGCCACGTTGCCCAGCTTACGCCCGAGGCCAGCAAGAGCCAGGCGCAGAACTGGCCAAAACGCGCGGATGCCAAAAGGCCCTCACCTCCGAATATCAGATAAAAACCCCGATAGAACCAAGCTGAGTTTGGGACGTGATTATAGAAGAAATCTCCGTAAAGGCTTGAGTACCCCAGTAATTCCGCTGGCGGCACAAACATCAACTCGTCTCGGCGCAAGCCATACCCCATGATGCGCCCATAAAGTGCTGCAAACAAAATGACCAGAACACCCGCAATCAGAACGCGCGTGAATACGCTGCCAAAAACCGCTCGGGCTGAAGTGCCTGATGTGTCGTTGTGGTGATCGGCATCCAGCATGGAATCTGCAGACTGCGTCATTGCGTTATCTCCTGCAGGCTTGGGCGCAGAGCGCGGGAGATCAGTATGTATGACAAGACAACCGTTGGCCCCAATGCAATGGCCTGAGCCAGATAGGGATCAAGGCCCACTTGCAACAGAGCCCATAAAAGAAAGGCGTTAAAGGCGTAAATCACAACATAAGACACGGCATAATGTGGCAGACGACCATAGCCTTGCACATAGAACACATAGCGACCATGCACCTGAAAATTCCAAAGCACGCCAACAACAAACTGTATCACCAATGCCAACTGAGGGTGCGCACCAGACCATACAAGGCCCGCAAATACGGTGTAGCCAAACATCGTATTTACGACACCGGCACCCAAGAATCGCAGGATTTGGTGCCACCTCTGCTGGGTGGGGCGATATGCGCCAGAGTGACTTAGTCCTGACATTCCAATAACTCGCTCAAAAGAGCCCTTATTCACTCGTACTACACACAGCGGCGGGGTCGGGCCGCCAGAAAAAATGCATTAGACTATAATTTTAGCAATTGCCGACGGTTTCCAACGACTCTCGGGTTTGAAAGCCGTTCACCACATTCTTGGACGAGATCGCTGGAACTGCAGGCTTTGCCGGACGGTTCGTCAGATCCTTCGCTTCGATTGGGCGCAATCCGTTGGCACCATAACCCGGCACCAGCTCTTTCAGCAATTTCTTGACGGCAAGGTCGTTTCCTTCATGCGCGGCCTGTTCCAACTTGAGGATCATGGCGCGCAGGCGCGCAGCTGACACACCTTCGGGAATTGCCGAAGACACGCCTGGAATACCACTGTCACGGTGTTCTTCGGTGACGTCGAACAACTCTTCATAAAGCTTTTCGCCCTTACGGATGCCGATGAACTTGATGTCGACATCTTTGTACGGGACCAGACCAGCAAGGCGTATCATACGCTCTGCCAGATCGACGATCTTCACAGGGCGTCCCATATCCAGAACAAAGATCTCACCATGGCTGTCTTCAAGATTCAGACCTTTGGCCGCAGCAACCAGGGTCAACTGGACAGCTTCACGGATCGTCATGAAGTACCGTTCCATTTTCGGATCGGTAACTGTCAGCGGACCACCTTCGGAGATCTGACGCTGGAACAACGGGATAAGCGAACCAGAAGAACCCAGTACGTTACCAAACCGAACCGAGAAGAAGCGGGTTTCCTCGTCAGTCTCGTTGGTCACGCGGTCCTGTGCTTGCGAGTAGAACTCGGCAACACGCTTGGTTGCGCCCATAACACTGGTGCTGTTCACGGCCTTGTCGGTCGAAACCTGAACCATCGCAATTGCGCCCACGTTGCGTGCGGCATCGGCGACATTCCGTGTGCCAATCACATTGGTCAAAACACCCTCACACGGGTTCAGTTCCACCATCGGCACGTGCTTTAGAGCAGCCGCGTTGAACACCAGCTCGGGACGATGACGTCCAAAGATCGAGTTTACACGGTCGGCGCTGCGAATATCGGCAACATAGATACGGCGCTTCACTTCAGGGAAGTTCTGGCCCAGATCCATATCGATCGAGTAGGCATTGTATTCGCAATTCTCGATCATGACGATTTCAGCCGGTTCAAACGAGGCGATCTGACGGGTCAGCTCGCTTCCAATCGAGCCACCTGCACCGGTGATCAGAACCCGACGTCCCTCGAACATCTCACGCAGCATCGAGCGTTCAACCGCCTTTTGCGGGCGATCCAGAATATCTTCAGGGTTTACGGTACGGATGCCCGAGCTTTCGGTACCCAACTCTTCCAAACCGGTCAGACGAGACACAGTGATGCTGTTGGCTTCGGCCCAGCGGGTCAGCTTGCGGATGCCATCACTCTCAAAGTGAGTCACGGGCTCCGTCAGCAGCAGGCGCTGGGGCAATGTTTCGCTGAACTTTAGACGCTCGATGACGACATCCGCATCCAGCAACGAACCGATGATCTTCACATCATGGAAGTAAAGGCCCTGGGTGTTGCGGGCGTCATCGATGATGCCAACAGGTTCGTACTTCGAGTCCGTATTGCTCAGCGAGCGAACAAACAGATCGCAGCTGGCACCGGTACCCACAAGGATCACCGGGATTTTGCCATCTGCACGTGTCGAACACCCTTGCACTTTGCGCTTGAACTCGGTGCTACGCGCCAGAATGCGCAGGCTTCCCAAGGCCGGAACGATCAAGAAAAATTGGATGACATACACAGCCAGTGGCACCTGAGCCGTAATCTGAACCGCCAGACCCAGCAAGGCCAGCGTCCCAACACACAGTGCGGATGCACGAACAATCAAGGAAACATCGCGCAAAGACGTCGAGCGTGTGTGGCGCTTGTAAATCCCGGACAGTGGCAAAATCGCCAACGCGACAAGGCACGACATAAGCACCAAGGGCACCAATACGGCCGCTGGCTGGGCAGGCAGCACGCCGCCATTTGCGAGCACCACCGCCACGACAACGGAAATCGCCGAAGCAAGCACATCGCCAATCACCAGACGGCGGTTCGCTCTCAGCTCATTAAGTTTTTGCTTTATTATGGACCCCAGGTCACCCAGCTTCAGCTCGGCCTCGGCCGCGCTATCACTAGCGGATCCATTTTTGAGCTTAACCAACTCACGCTCATACATACTCTGAACTCCGGCGTACAAATTGCCCAACTACCAATCGACTCAAATTGACGGACCGATAAACAGCCGTTCCGCCTCAAAGCCGCACTCATTCGCCAACACCCACATGGCGCCAGCAAGTTTGACTTATTTCGGTAAAAGTCCCCCACAACGGTCCAAGTACAAGAAATAACAGTACCCGAAACCAAGACCCCCTTCTCACTCATACAAACCAAACTAATATTCAAACCAACCGAATACATCGGCCAATATCGTCTAAATATAGCGTTAACGTATCACAGCGATAGCCGGATCAAAACGCTTTTTTAACATTCTGGACATCATTTGACCAAAGAAATGTCCAATTTCCCAGTGTTCGCTTGCTGTTCACTCTGTTTATGAACACCGGAACCAAAGCTCGCTAGTCAGATACGAGAGTGCCAACACTGGGCTTTTGTTTCCACTTCGGAAACTTAGCGGACAGATGATCATGATAAGCACTCAGTTGATTCGCTCCGGCTGGTGGTTTTGAGCCCCAGCCCACGCATGGCTGACACCCGGATCATGCTTTTCGATCCGGGCAATGTCTTCGGCATAAAAGTCGCCCATGCGCTTAGCTAAATCGTCAGTCAGAGCAGGATATTCCACTTGCCGAGCAATGGCGTTGCGCAAGGATCGAACCGGCCAAGTGTTGCGCACAGGGTCGAACACGAAGCGAACAGGCGCTAACGCTTTGCGCAGAGGCAGCGGAACCATCGCTTCGTTCTTGTCTTTCACCTTCTTTTTTACAGGCGGCTCCAACATGTCCTTGAGGTTTAGGTGCGCCCTGACTTTCTCTAGGTTACCCGTTGGGTTTGCGCGGACGTCTTCGAACGCCAGCAACAAAACCTGATCGGCCGGGAACAGATCATAGAAACGGTCGAGGTGATGGGCATAGCGACCGTCCGATAGAAACCGACCATCCGCAGCCCGGGCCGGATCAAGGTATTCTTCAATTCGGCCAGTGACTTCGCCACGACGAAACAGCATGCAATAGTCGGAATAGGCCCTTTGCACCGGGTCACGCATCTGCAGGACCAATCGGGCATTGGGGGCAAAATCACGGATGCGCTGAGCGGCCTCGGGCACAGTCAGGTAGGAGTTTGATTTCTCGCCGATCAAGCCCGAAGTATCACACCCTTCAAACTGCTTCCGATACCAGCCGACCCCCCTATCATATTCGCGGGAAAAAAAGTGCAACTCAGGACCCGGCATGTAAATGGCCGGCGTTTGCGTCAGCGACTGCTGCAACCAAGTCGTGGCGCATTTTGCGGCACCAATAATCAGAAAATCGACAGGGCGGTCATCGGGCAACGTCATGATAAAAACTCGTAAACTAGAACTTTGGGGGCCATCCCCCGGCAAACTAAAGTCATCAATTTGAGGTCAGAACAGTTCGTCTGACAACTTCGATTGTATCACCAGGCTGGACAAGATCAGTGCCCGTCACGCGTTGTGTTTGGCCATCAACGCCACGTGTCACAACAAATTCTATGATCGTTTCGCTGGCTACATCATCTTCACTGAGCAAGCCCGCCGCCGCCAGCTCACTGTGCAGGGTTGTTGCTGTCTCTAACCTTGTCTTCAGTGACGCCAGTTCGCTTTCCACGCTGTTCAACTGAACCAGCGTGTCCGAGCGCGCGTTATCGTCCAGCTCCAGCGCGTCTCGTTCCGCACGGTTCAAATCCTGCCGAGCGACCAACAGCGCAACTTCCTGATCCAGTCTTTTCGATTCAAGATCATTCAGCTGATTGGTCATCGTTGTGACCCTGTTTGAAACTGTCAAACCCTTTTCCTTAAGCGAGTTCAGGTTTTCGAGTTCTTTGCTGACATTTGCGATTTGGATGTTGCGTAGTTCCAGCTGGGTCGTCAGGCTGGAAATCTGCTCTTTCAGAAGGTTTTGTAGATCTTGTATGCGTTCGCCTACACCTTCGCGTGCGGACATGGTTGCCTTCAGTATCTCGCCTTCAAGCCCCGTCGGAGGTTCAGGCAGCTCTCCACTATTCTCGTCGCTTTCCAAAATTGCCAGATCCGCAACCAACCGTTGCTTTTCCTGCTCCAGCTCTCCGATCTGCGTCGACAGCAAGCGAATTTCGCCACCCATGCGCAGAATCTGGAAATCATTGCTTGACGAAAATTCAATCGGTGGCCGGATAGTGCCGCCTGCCAAGGCCAGCACCTGCTGCGCGGTAATCCCGAAATGAAATTCATACGCGCCCGGCGAATTTACGTCGCCAAGTACGTAAATGGGCAGGTGGCCCACAACTTCCAACGCGATCCTGGGCGGCTCTGCCATGCCGATCTGACGGCGGAACTTCAGTTCCAGCAGTGCGGCCAGTTCCGCCGGGGTGTGCCCTTCGGCTTCAACCTGACCCACAAGCGGGACCATCAAAGTCCCGTCTCCGGTGATCGAGTACTCGCCAGTCACACCATCCCAAGTCACATATGTCGTAGAGGCTGAATCCCAGCGCATCGCCTTGAGAGACACCCGGTCCTGCGGCAACAAGCGATAGCCTTCGGCCAAGACCGAGCTGGCCGCCATCGCAAAAATCAAAAGGAATATTCTGAAACAGCTGTTCAAAATCTTGTCTCCCAACTCACTAACGCTGCAGGGCGTGCGACCATTTCCAGATGATCAGACAAAACTCTGCGGTACCAATTCTTACACAATGATCACAACCGATCGACCAATCACGCGCTGAAAAAACTCTGGGTCATCGCCTATGTCAAGAAAGCTAGTGTCTGCCGACCTGACTGACAAGGGCAACAAGCTTTCTCGTCACGAGTAACCCGCCTTGCTGTAGTCACTATAATACGAATAAGTCCCGTAGCCATATTTGCGCTGCTTGTCTAAATCCACATCATTGATAAGGGTCGCCGTGGCCTCGATCCCGTGCATATCCAACTTTTCGAATGCGTCCTGCAATTCTTCAAGCCGTGTACGCCCCCAACGAACGACAAACAGTGTCCCATCGATCAGCGACCCGACCCTGCAGGCATCGTTGACCACAAGGATTGGTGGCGTATCCACCAGAACCAGATCATAGCTGGGGTCAATGCGTGACTTAAGCTCACTCAGGAGCGCGCTTTCGTCTTTGACTGATGCGTCCGAGCGGACGGCAACGTTGAGAAGCGAAATAGAGTCTTTTGGCAGTCCTTCTATTTCCAACGCCTTTGGTCTTACTTTCCCAGACGCCGCGTCCTCTAGCGAATTTATCGAATGCACGGCGCCGAGCGTGCGGCTGGCGCCTAACCTGTAGGAATCCAGATCGAGAACCAGAACTTTCAAACCTTCACGGGCAGCCGCCAACGCAATAGAGACGGCGACGGTTGATTTTCCTTCGCTCGGAAGGCCAGACGTCACCAAGACAACCCGCCCCAGACCTTCGCGATTGAACCAAAGCGTCAAAAAGTTTCGCAATGCTTCGGCATACGGTGAGCGCGGGTTATCCACAAAAAACGGGACAAGTTCCTGTTTTTTATCCCATAGTTTGCGTCTCTTGATTTTAGGCAAAAAGCCGTAGTTCACAGCGCCCACAGACGCACTGATTTGCCCGTCGCTCCAGATCCGGGTGTTCATCGCTTCAAGCAGAGCGACAAGAAGCACGGACAAAAATGCACCGGCAAAAATGCCGCCGCCCAAAATCACGACCGGGTTAGGCCAGAAAGGTCGGGACGGGATACGGGCAATTGTGACTTGACGCGCGCCTTCCGAAACAAACTGCAGCTGGGTTTCAAGTTCATTCAATCGTTCAATTGAACTTTGGTACCGCGACCGCAGAAGCTCGAGCGATCGTTCCATGCCGATCAGCCGCAGCTCGGCCCGGGAACGGATCAGAAGATCCGAACGTGCAAGATCCAGTTCGCCCTTTAACTCCCCTGCTTCGGTCGATGTGGGATCGTCACCTGACACCACATCATATATCGCCTGTAGCCTTTCAATATCAGCGCGTTGGCGGTCGGGCAGTGTCTCGTCATCAAGACTGTTTTCCCGAACAAACGCCGCCAACGCAATTTCGTCAGCGGATAGCTCTTCATTCAGCTGTGTGACACGGGTGCGCAGGAAGTCGATGGACCGGGTGATGCCAGCCTGACGATCCCGGTCGCTTTCGGCAATGTAGGTTTCGGCGACAGTGTTGGCGATATCCGCGGCCAGTCGTGCATCATGGGATTCCGCATCGATCTTGATCGCCAAGCTCTCTCCCTGCCGTGCGATACTGTAGGACCCCAACAACTTGTCCACGACCTGCTCGCGCCGCAATTCTGGCGGCACCGGTTGATCCGGCGGCGGGGCCGGCATGAACTCGGTATTGGTGTATAGATCCATGTTCTGCGCTACATCTGCGGCAAACTCGCGGGATCTGAGGATATCAAGTTGGGTTTCGATCGCCACGCGCGACAACTCGAACGTTTCCAGCTGAACGTCGGTTGTGCGAACGCGGGTATCCAGCTGAGCCATCACAACGGTGGATTGAGCGCTATAGCTCGGCTCCAACCGTTTCAGCACGTAATAAGCCACCACAAAAAACAGGATGCAAATCCCGATCATGAGCACCGCATGCCGCCGCAACACGGTCCAGATCATCGGCCGCGCAAATCGTTCGAATTGATTGGCCTGATAGGGTCGTTCAAGATTATCTGGCACTGCTCTTTCCAGTTAGTAAAACGTTGTTCCGACCTTGATCTGGGCGGCACATTTACGCGACCTTGGCCCAAAGAATCGGTTTCGTGTCATCCGGGAGTTAACCCACCTCGCCTCTTGCGATTGAACCGGTATCTGGTGACAATCGCAAGACACTGTTGGTGCTCTTAGTGTATTTGTCGGGACAATCCTAGAAAACAGAGGGCATTCGCACAAAACTGGGCAATTTGGTCCCGGTTTCCACTCTCTTACCCTCAGATGCTGATGTCGGAAACAATTTCATTAAAACCAGTCGAATCGTTTATGATTTCTTGCAGGTCAAAGCGTCTCTCTCGGGGAACGACGCCCTGTATCACTTGATTCGCCGGACCCGGTTCAGCACTTCTTGCAAATCATATCCAATTCGAACACAGTGGGGTGCGCGTATCTTTTTCTTCACCCCTGCGTGCAGTTTTATCGTCAGCAAAGCTTGACGAATTTTTTTTGATTTTGATGTGTTGTGGCCCGCCGCGTGGTACTGAGTTGGATTGAAGTGTGAATAGAGTGCCCGAAATTCTGCTGTGCGTAGTCTTGGGTGTGGTGGCCCTGCCCTTTTTCCTGATCGCTTGCCTGATCGTGGTTGTTTCTGTGGGCACGCCGCTGATGTTTTCCCAGCCGCGCTGCGGGCGCGGAGGACAAATCTTCCGGTTGTTCAAACTACGCAGTATGTCCGCGGCCCGTGGGCCCGACGGCGCATTGCTGCCCGATGATCAGCGCCAAACCAAGGCGACGGCGCTTATCCGGCGCCTACGGCTGGACGAAATCCCACAGCTGCTGCTGATTTTGCGTGGTCATATGGCTCTGGTCGGACCCCGCCCCTTATTGCCCGAAACCATCGAAAGCTTTGGAACCGAAGGCCAGTATCGCTGTTCCGTTCGGCCCGGCCTGACAGGATGGGCACAGGTCAGTGGAAACACCAACCTCAGCAATACAGAAAAACTGGGTTTGGATCTTTGGTATGTGGCGCATCGGTCAACCATTTTGGATCTGCGGATCATGGCTGAAACAATTGGTGTTGCCATATGGGGCGAACACCGACGGATCGATCGCATTGAGGCAGCCGCCCGATGGCTGCAGGACCACCCCCCCGCAAAGACCAATCTACAGGGGTCACCTGCATGAAAACCATTCTAGTTGGTGCCGTTGAAACGTCGCATGCCGCTCTGGTGTCGATCTGCGCCGCGGGCCATGCGCCGGATCTGGTTATGACGCTGCCCCCTCATCTTTCGCATCGTCATTCCGATTTTGTAGATCTAAGCGGTGTGGCCAATCGTTATGGGGTGCCGATTGAATACATCGAGAAAACCAACGCCCCTGAAACGCTTGAAAAAATCGAGACGGTGCAGCCTGACCTGGTTCTGGTCATTGGATGGTCGCAAATTTGCGATGCAGCCTTTCGCGCCATTCCTCGGATAGGTTGTATTGGCTTTCACCCTTCGGCCTTGCCGCGCCTGAGGGGTCGCGGTGTGATCCCCTGGACCGTTCTTATGCAAGAACGCAATGTCGGATCATCGCTGTTCTGGCTGGGCGAAGGGGCAGATGACGGGCCAATCGCGGCCCAGGCCCGCTATGCGGTTGATCCGGACAAAGTCACCGCCCGAGATTTATATGATCGGTCGCTGCGCGCGATCTCCGGCCTATTGCCACCCTTGCTGGAACAGATCGCCGTCGGCGATATCCCGCGTGAGCCACAGCCGCAGACTGGCATCAGCGTATGCGCGCGCCGCCGCCCCGAAGACGGGCTGATCGACTGGTCCCGCCCCGCGACCGAAATTGACCGGTTGATCCGTGCGTCTGGCCCACCTTACCCAGGTGCCTTCACTCATGGGCCTGATGGCCGCCAACTGGTGATAACGCAATCCGCACCTACCGAACCCCATGGCTATTACATCGGGCTGCCTGGTCAGGTGCAGGCCATCAATGGCCAAGGCTTTACCGTAGCCTGCGGCGACGGCCGGTGTCTGGACATTCTGGAATGGTCCGGGGCCGACATTCCGCCAGCCATACATTCGAAATTGGGAAAAACAACATGATTACCACTGACTTACTCAGTGCTGGAGCCGGCCCCGCGCTGGTCATCGCCCCTCATCCCGATGATGAGGTGCTGGGCGCAGGCGGCACGATAGCGCGGCTGGTCGATGCGGGCCGTGAGGTACACGTGGTTGTCGTCACCCGCGCAAAACCACCAAAATTTGATGACGCTCAGACCGAAATCACACGAGCTGAAGCACGCCGGTCGCATGAGTTTCTGGGCGTGACCAAAACGCATTGGTTGGATTTCACGGCCGCCGAGCTGTCCGAGCAGCCGCATTCCGACCTGAACGCAGCCCTTGGCACATTGGTGCGCGACCTTGGCGCCGATCTGATCCTGGCTCCGCACCCTGGCGATATTCATATGGATCACCAGCTGACATTCCTGTCCAGCCTTGTGGCCAGTCGTCCACACCAGGATGATTATCCAGCGACCATTGCCGCCTACGAAACATTATCGGAAACAAACTGGAACGCCCCATATCTGACGCCGCCCTTCATACCCAATGTCTTTGTCGACATCTCGGATACGCTGGAACGCAAGCTAAAGGCGTTTGCCATGTTTGAAAGCCAAGCGAAGCTTCCACCGCATGAACGCTCGGTCGAAAGCATAAGAGCGCTTGCAACCTTGCGCGGCGCGACCGTGCATCGACATGCAGCCGAAGGGTTCGTGCTAGTGCGGACCGTCGTCTAACAGGAGGATTGAACATGCCTTCATGGCCCATCTACGATCAGGAACAGATAGACGCGGTCAGCCAGGTTCTGGCCTCGGGTAAGGTCAATGCGTGGACCGGTCCTGATGTGCTCGCGTTCGAAGAAGAATACCGCGCCTATACCGGGTCTTCTCATGCAATCGCGATGGCCAACGGCACCCTGACACTGGACGCCGCGATGCATGTGTTGAATCTGAACCCTGGGGATGAGGTGATTGTGACGCCGCGCAGTTTCATCGCATCCGCCAGTTCCGTGATGCTAGCCGGAGGCACGCCCATTTTTGCGGATGTCGACCCGGTCACACAAAACCTGACAGTTGAAACGATTGCCCCGCTGATCACACCGCGCACGCGCGGGATCATTCCAGTGCATCTGGGCGGTTGGCCATGTGACATGGACGCAATCATGGATCTCGCGCGCGCTCATGATTTGTGGGTGATCGAGGATTGTGCACAGGCCCATGGTGCGATGATTGATGACCGGCATGTTGGTACCATCGGAACCTTTGGATCGTACTCGTTCTGTCAGGACAAGATCATGACAACAGGTGGTGAGGGTGGCTTGCTGCTGACCAATAACGACGCTCTCTGGTCGAAGGTCTGGAGCTACAAGGACCACGGAAAAGGATATGACACCGTATTCAACACATCACATCCGCCGGGTTTTCGCTGGTTGCACGATTCAGGTCCGGGTACAAACCTGCGCATGACCGGCCCCTCCGCAGCGCTGGGTCGCGTGCAGTTGAAGCGGCTCAATGATTGGCGCACCCACCGGACTGCAAACGCTGAACTGTTGACCGACGCGTTGTCCTCGTGCCCGGCATTCCGCGTGCCAGTTCCGCCCCAAGGGCTAACCCACGCTTACTATCGTTTCTATGCGTTTGTACGTCCGGAAGCATTGGCAACAGGTTGGTCCCGCGACCGGATAATTGCCGAGATTAGCGATGCTGGGTTCCCTGCATTCTCGGGCAGTTGTTCCGAGATTTATCTGGAAGAAACGTTCACTAAGAACGGGTTAGGTCCAGCCGATTATCTGCCCGTCGCGCGGGAGCTGGGCGAAACAAGCTTGGCCTTCCTTGTCGATCCGACCTGGTCTCAGGACGACGTCGCACGCCTTGCTCAGTCCATTGTAGACATCGGCAATCGCGCATTGGCAGTGCAGAAGGCTGGCTAGATGATCCTTCACGTGGTCACAGATTTCTCGACACAGGGCGGAGCGCAGGCCATGTTGGCGCGCTTACTTGCGCACTCGGGTGAGCGTGCCGTCGTTGTGGCCCTGACGGAAGTGTCTGACCGCTGCCGTGCAATGGCCGGGAATGATAACGTTGAATACATCTCTCTCCAAGCCAGATCCCCACTGTCTTTTCCGCACGCCATATGGCGGATCGCACGGCTGATCCGGGTTCACAAACCTGACGTCGTCTTGTGTTGGATGTATCACGCGATGGTCGTCGGATTGATTGCAAAGCTGATATCGATGCGACGAGTACCTGTGATCTGGACCGTACGTCAGGCATTGGATGATCCGGCCGCCTTTACCCGCAGCACCCGGGTTGCGGTTGGTCTGTCGCAGAAACTCTCGCGGTTCAGTGATGGGATCATCTACAACTCGACCCGGGCACTGCAACAGCACGCCAAATACGGGTTTTCAGAAGCCAACGCGAGCGTCGTGCCGAACGGGTTTCTGCTGCCCAAAAATGTACAATCGCGAAAAGGCCCGGCACGGGTTTTCGGGCTGGCCGCACGGTTTCATCCGCAAAAGGACTTTGAGACCTTCTTTCGAGCCTTTGCCATCGCGCGGCGTTCGGTACCCGACCTGACGGCCCGACTGGCAGGCGACGGTGTTACCGCCGACAACGCCGCGCTGCGCGATTTGCTGACTGAAAACAACCTTTCGGAGGACAGCGTGGTGCTGTGTGGCGACTTGCATGACATGTCGAACTTCTACGACAGTATCGATATGTTGGTTTTGTCCTCGCGCACTGAAGGTTTTCCAAATGTCATTGCAGAAGCCATGAGCTATGGCCGACCTGTTGTTACAACCGACGTTGGTGATGCGGCCAAAATCGTTGGCGAAAGCGGGTATGTTGTACCCGCGCGCGATGCACAGGCGCTTGGGCAATCTCTGACGGACGCCGCAAATTGGTCGTCCGAGGAATATGGCGGGCGCAGCCAAGCCGCCCGTGATTGCATTGCGGACAGCTATTCATTGGCCGCGATCGCCGAAGCCTATGATTCAGTGCTGCGCGGTGTTGGAACGCAGGCGCGGGCATCCACCGCCCCGCATGCCGGATAGGAAGACGGGATCATGTGCGGAATAGCCGGATATCTTGCATTCAAACCCGTCGGCCTTGAAAACGGGACCACGAGCCTCAAGGCGATGTGCGACAGTATCCAGCATCGCGGGCCGGACGCTGACGGCATGTTTGTCGATCAGGACACTGGCATTGCGTTGGGGCAACGACGGTTGGCGATTGTGGATTTAACGGAAACTGGCGAACAACCGATGACATCGCCCAGTGGCCGCTATTGCATTGTCTACAACGGCGAAATCTATGGTTTTCTGGAGCTGCGCCAACAGCTGATTGATCATGGGGTCACATTCCGCGGGACATCCGATACCGAGGTTCTGTTGGCGTCGATGGATCTGTGGGGTATTCGCAAGACCCTGGACCTAGTACACGGAATGTTTGCCTTTGCGGTATTCGATCGGCAAAGCAACAGAGTTGTATTTGCCCGGGACCGGCTAGGCAAAAAACCTTTGTATCTGGGCATCAAAGGCGGTCACCTGCTATTTGGATCGGAGTTGAAAGCCCTGCGCGCCCACCCCGCGTTTGGCACACCCGAGGTCGATAGGCGCGCGCAAGCGCAGTACGCGCGCTATGCGTTTATCCCGGCACCACTGACCATCTATCAGGGTGTGATGAAGCTCCCGGCGGGGACGATGGTTGAGGTGCAGTTGGACGCCCCGCCTGTGTCGTCAGATGATCTGGTCGATAGCTTGCGAACGTTTTGGGATTTGCGGGACAGGGTTGAGGCGTGCCGGGCTGATCCTTACGGCGATGAAACGCAGGCACTTGGTGGGATCGAAGACGCTTTGCACGCCGCAGTTGGCGAGCGCATGGTAGCGGATGTCCCTGTTGGCACCTTTTTGTCGGGCGGGATCGATTCCAGCCTGATCACCGCGATGATGCAGGAACAAGCTGCTGGAAAAGTCATCAGCTTTACCGTCCGGTTCGATCACGATGCGACAAACGAGGCCGATCACGCGGCCGCGATCGCCAAGCATTTGGGGACAGATCACCACGAGGTCACGGCGACGCCTGAAATGGCATTTGATTTGCTGCAAAAGCTTCCGCAGGTCTACGATGAACCATTTGCCGACCCGTCAGCCTTTCCGACATTGCTGGTGTCGGAGTTGGCACGCGCGCAGCTTAAGGTCGTCATGTCTGGTGATGGCGGGGACGAGTCTTTTGGGGGCTATGAACGCTATGTTCGCATGATGGCGATGGAGCGCATTGGGGCGAAGTTACCCGGTCCTGCCGTTTCTGCACTGGCGGCGTCCCCAGCTTTTGTCACAAGCGCTGCCGCAAAAGTATTACGACCCCTCGCCCCAGCGTCGATGCGTGATCAGATTACCCCGGATCGACTGTCCAAAGTGGCCTCGATCGCACGTCACCCTGATTTCCGCAGCCGATATGACGCGCTGTTCACGTTATGGAACCCGCCTGCTGCCAGCTGTCAGGGTGTGTTTCATTCGCACCAAATACCGGACGGGCTGAGCCCCGTAGATAAGATGATGCTGCTGGATTCCGAATTGTACCTGCCAGAGAGTATTCTGGTCAAAGCGGACCGAGCGTCGATGTCTACAGGGTTGGAAATTCGCGCACCGCTGCTGGACTACCGCGTTGTTGAGGCCGCTTGGAGGTCGCCGGATTCCCTCCGCTACAACGGTAAGTCCGGCAAGGTTGCATTGCGTCGGCTGCTGGACACGCGCGTGCCCAAATCACTGTATGATCGCCCGAAACAAGGCTTTGGCATTCCTTTGAACGATTGGCTACGAGGGCCACTCAAATCCATCGCCAATGAGGTTTTTGCCTCCGACGATCTGGTCGGAGATGTATTTGATCGGACACAATTGAACAAGCGCTGGACCGAGCATTTGTCCGGCGCCCGCAACTGGGGCCCACATCTTTGGGTCGTTCTGATGTACCACTTCTGGCAGGAAGAGTGGCTTCGCTGAAGCAGGTAACTCTCCAACCCCACTTAAGGTCCTGAATCGCCTGCCAGAAAACTCAGATACTCCTCAAGGTTCGACCATCCGTCGCCATCGCGGTCTTTCCAGGTGTCTTCGCGATCATTCGGGTCAAGCCCCTCATGCGTTTCTTCCCATTCATCGGGCAACCCGTCCAGGTCCCTGTCGTTCAGCACATTGACCTCGGGCAAATCCGGCCAACCACCCACTTCGTCCGGGTGATCGATCCTATGCCCATCGCATCCAAGCATGTTTTCGACGATAGACGCGTCCAGACTGTCCAATTGTCGATCGGGCCCGAACCGTGCGCCCACATGCGCCGCGACATGATCCAGGACGCCGCCAACCGGTTGCGGCGTGACTGACAGAGGGAACGCGGGCTGTTCCACGACATTTGGAACAGCCGCCTCATCCACGATCCGACCCTGTTTCGATCGGTCACATAAAACATCCAGCCGGTTGTCCATGTACAGGTTGTCTTCCTCAAACACTTCCAGCTTGTTGTCGGGCTCGACTGGGAAAACCTCGATCGCTGCAGGGCGATTGCGGTCCCGCGTGCTAGGTCCGGGCAGAATCACATTGCCCACATAGTTGATCCAGGTGTCGCCATAGAGGTTTCGGAACTCACCAAATTGCGAGGTCGCGTCGTAGAACACGTTATTGACGATATCGACCGGCCCCAAAGGGGATGATGAGATATCGGGGTTTCTGTCCCGGTTATGCGCGAACAGATTGCCAAGCAGCGTGATCCGCCCACAATCGGAAACTGCCCCATCCTTGGCGCAGATCAACGCGCCTTTCGAGTGGCGCCGTTCGTTGTGCGAAGATTTGTCCAAACCATAAGCCGCAATGGTGTTGGCGATGGTGATGTCGTGGCTGGCTTTTCGTTCAGTACCGATGCTGAGGTTTTCGTCGACACCAAATGCAATTGAAACATGGTCGACATAAATGTTCGAGCTGCTTTCGATAATCAACCCATCGACACTCGGGGATTTTTCCTTGCTGGGGCCGGGTCGGAACTTGAGATAGCGCAACAGAATGTCATTAGATTCGTAGATCATCAGCGGCGATTTCTGAACATTCCCAACCCGCAACTGAATGCCCTGCCCCGGCGCGGTTTGCCCCGCAATATAGGTGTTGGGAGATACGCGAAGCTGCTTGTCGACGACAATCGTGCCCGAAACAGCAAACAGGCACACCCGACCGACACCCGGGTGCTGCAGGCATTCGCGCAAGCTGCCACGCCCCGAGTCCGCAAGGTTGGTAACGTAAAACACACTGCCGCCACGCCACCCGGTCGCGTGTTTGCCGTACCCCTCCGCGCCCGGAAAAGCGACATTCGCGCTATTCGCGCCATCAGTGAGACCACCTGTTGCAAGCGAAAACGTCAATGCAGCGGATTGAATAAGAGTCAGACAAAGAGAACTTGAAAAGCGCATGTTGGAACCAAGTGTTGCCGAAACCAAAAAACGAAACTCCGGAGATTGTCTCAATCCCCGGAACAGAGCCTAGCTGATGCAATCAGGTTTGACACCCCAAACGATAAGCAGGGTCAAAATCTGGCAAAGTTTTGATTGCGCACATAAAGTTGGGCGCCGGTGACCTTTGTCAGATCACAAACAGGCTTTCAACAGCGCGTTTGCCGATATCCGGGCTTCCCCTTCGGAGAGGGATCGTTGCATGGTGCAATCGTGAAAACGCAGGAGCCTTTGAGTGATTTCAAATGAAACATATCGGAACGTGCTGGCGTTTGCTGTCGTCGGATCACTAGCATTCTTCGTGGACGCCGGGGTTTTTACAACGTTGAACACACTTGGTGCGGGAACGTTGGCATCACGGTGCGTTTCGATTTTGGCTTCGTTCACATTCACTTGGTACCTGAACCGCACCTTCACCTTTCGAACCACCAAACCGGCGAGCTTCGTTGAGTTTCTCAGCTACGTGGGTGGCATGCAGATCGGATTGTTGACCAATTTCAGCACGTTCTTTGTTGTGCTTTATCTATCAGATATTGCCAAAGCCTATCCTGTTATCGCCTTGGCGATCGCAACGCTTGCCGGGATGGTCATCAACTTTATGGTTTCGCGACGGATATTAAAGAAATAGGAATACTTATTAAGCGAAACTCAATTATTGCTTCAAAGAAGTGCTGTAAGTACTCTGAGAGCATTGTTCGATTTAAGACGATGTTAACTAGTTGGGGAAAACCCTTTCGTGTTTAAGAACTTTTTTTTGATAGCCATCAGTGCATTGGTCAGTTTGGGGGTCGTAGAGATTGGACTACGATTGTTTGACCCTCTGAATTTCGAGCCGCATATCAGCCGAAAACAAGCAAATGTGCCTTTGGTTAACAGTGAAAATTTCTTCTGCGTGGGTGGACCAAACCGACGCTCCCCCCATGACATCGTATATTCACGGGAAACCCCCAACCAATCCTATTTCGAGTTTCGCAACGCGACCGTCACATTTATTGAAATCAACGAACATGGATTCCGTGGGGATTTTTCGTCAGATGACGACAAAGCCCAGATTATCGTTCTGGGCGACTCGTTCACCCGCGGAACGCTTGCGGATGAGACCGAAACCATTCCAGCCCTTTTGTCCATGTGGTCTGACGATTCCCATTTTGTGAATCTGGGAACCGGCGGTCATGGGACGCTTCAGCACGCCCTTACGTATGAAGAATTCAAAGATCAGATTCCACACGACATAGTTCTGATGTTCGTCTTCAACCGAAACGATCTGGTCGACAATGTCAGGTTTCGCAAATGGCAGGACAACCCCAGCACACGATCACAAAACCCAACCTTCGTTCAACGGGTCAAGCGCGCGGTCGGAAAACTGTATGTTGGCAAGCTGATTCTGCAGTTCAAACAAGCGCTGTTTGATCGAGAACTCTATCCGTCGGTCCCCACGGAAACAGAACAGGTACTGTTCTTTGAATCGCTTCGCGACCTGACGCAATCGATCGAAGATCAGGGTGCCCGTCTGATCGTGTTGTCCCTGCCTGATATCTCCGAATTCATTGGGGAAGATACAGTGACATTTCGGGACGACCCGATTGGCTACGCCGATGCGACGCGTGCCCTCATCGCGCAAGGGGCTGACGAGTACGGATATACCTACGTGAACCTGAAACCCGTTCTCGTGCAGTTCTCAGAGGATTTGGGCATTCCCACCAGCAGTCTTTTCGGCAGCCCCGACCATCACCTGCAGGAGCTTGGCAACTTCGCTGTAGCTTCTACTGTCGCTCAGCTGTTGCAAGACGAAGGTGTTTCCGTTTTCGACCCGGACGTTCAATTTGTTGATCGAACGCGGTTCGATCCCGCCAATGTCGCCTGCCCCTAAGGTTGGCAATCAGTCCTCGTCTGCTTCACCCAAAAGAACAAATTTGCGCCCGTGCAATGAGATATGCAGCGGATACTCTGGCAGATGCATCGAATGCAGGCGCTTGTCAAACTCGGTGGCATCGATATCCAACGGCAGTTTCTGCAAGGCAGACAGCTCTTTCATCCGGCGTGCTTCGCCGCGCCAGGCTTCGGCGGATGAGGTCGCAACCTGATGGTTCAGATAGTTCTCGCCACCGGTTGCGATGCCGCCAACAACCTCCTGAAGCAGATGAAACAAGTACAGATGCGTTCGCGCGAGCACCGAGCGTAGACCATCGTGTTTTAGGATTGGAAAGCGGAGCGCCTTGATGATGGTGCCATTGTCGACCTTGGCATTTATGATATGCGCGGTCACGCCGTAGGTTTCGGCCCCTTCATAGAGCGCAAAGTTAATGCACCCGCTGCCTGGATACTCTGGCGGGCCCGGGTGAAAATTGATCGCCGCAATGGATGCCGCATCGATCAAGCCCTGATCCAAAATGAAGTAGCTGCGAAAACAAAAAATGTAGTCCCCGCGCCAATTGCGCACCCAATCCGGCAGCGCCTGGCCCAGCCCCTGAGACTCGACGTAACTGACATCAAAGCCCGCAAAATTCAGAAACTGGAGCGCCTTTTGTGTTCCATCACAGTTTTCCCGACCAAAAAATAGTACCGTCGGACGGTCTTCCTGTTTCGCCGGATCAATGCCATTTGTCATCAAGATCACTCGTTCAAATCATAGGTGCATGCACTTAGGATTGAAGCGCATTCAACAGACTATGGCACACAAGAAACTTGTGCTCTAGCGTTTCCATCGGGGCATAAAGGACCTGCGCCTTAACGCAGGCCCTGAGGACTTAGTCGATGATCGAGTTTAGCGTAGAGCTGGGGCGCATCACCGCCGCTGCTTTGGAAGGATCGGTGTGATAGTACCCGCCCAGATCAGCGGCGGCGCCTTGTGCTGCAGCCATCTCTGACAAGATTTGGTCTTCATGGTCTGCCAGCTGTTTCGCGACAGGTGCAAATTCGGCTGCCATATCAGCATCATCAGACTGGGCTGCCAACGCATCGGCCCAGTACCGTGCAAACCAATAGTGGCTGTCACGGTTATCGGGCTGACCAACTTTACGGCTTGGTGACTTGTTGTTGTCCAGAATGCCCTGCGTGGCCGTTTCGGCGGCGGCCCCAAGAACACCCGCCTTGGCGTTACCCTTGCTGTCAGCGAGGAAATTCAACGACTCCCCCAGCGCACAGAACTCACCCATCGAATCCCAACGCAGGTGGTTTTCCTCGACCAATTGCTGCACGTGTTTCGGTGCTGAACCACCCGCACCTGTTTCGAACAGGCCCCCGCCATTCATCAGTTTGACGATGGACAACATCTTGGCCGAGGTGCCCAATTCAAGGATTGGGAATAGATCAGTCAGGTAGTCCCGCAGAACGTTGCCGGTAATGGCAATCGAGTCTTTGCCCGCGGTTATCGTCTCCAACGATTGCCGCGTTGCTTCGCGCGGCGCCATAATCATGAATTTGTCAGCAACACCAGCGGCTTCAAGTGCAGGCTTAACGTACTTGATTAACTCGGCGTCGTGGGCGCGGTTTGCGTCCAGCCAGAAGATCGCTTCGGACCCGGTCAGGCGCTGACGGTCTAGGGCCAGCTGGATCCAGTTTTCAATCGGCGCTTTCTTAACGGTGCAGGCGCGCCAGATGTCGCCCTTCTCCACATTGTGCGAATGCAGCGTTTCGCCACTGGCCAGAACGATACGAATGATACCGTTTACAGGCGCTTCAAACGTCGTTGGATGCGAACCGTATTCCTCTGCCTTCTGCGCCATCAACCCCACGTTGGCGACCGCGCCTGCAGTGGCCGGGTTCAGCGCACCATTGGCTTTGAAGAAGTTGATCGACTCGTCATAAACGGTGGCATAGCAGCGGTCGGGGATCACGCAATTTGTGTCGCCCTTTGCGCCTGCCTCATCCCAGCCTTTGCCGCCTGCGCGGATTACAGCGGGCATCGAGGCGTCGATGATTACGTCTGACGGCACGTGCAGGTTGGTAATGCCTTTGTCACTGTCGACCATATACATGGACGGCCGGTCAGCCTTGATCGCGTCGATGGTGGCCATGATGTCGGCATTGCCTTGAACCCGCTCCAATAAATCTCCCAGACCCGAGTTCGGATTCACACCCAGCGCGTCCAGTTCCGCGCTGAATTTGTCGAACACCGGGGCCAGCCAGGCTTTAACGGCATAGCCAAAGATGATCGGGTCACTGACCTTCATCATCGTGGCCTTCATGTGCAGTGAGAACATGGTGCCGTCTTTCTTGGTGTCCTCGATGGCACCCGCCAGAAATGCTGACAAGGCTTTGACCGACATGAAGGTCGCATCGGCAACGGTACCTTCTGCCAGCGGCCAGCCGTCCTTAAGTACGGTTACGCCGCCGTCATTCCCAACAAATTCAATCTTTGCATCACCAGCCTGAGCGGCGGTGATAGTGGCCGACTTTTCATTCGCATAGAAGTCGTTGCCGGGCATCGAAGACACTTTGGTTTTGCTGTCGGACGCCCATTCCCCCATCGAATGCGGGTTTTTCTGCGCATAATTCTTGACCGCACGTGCCGCGCGACGATCACTGTTGCCCTCACGCAGTACCGGGTTCACAGCCGACCCCTTGATGGCGTCATAGCGCGCGCGAATTGCCTTTTCTTCGTCGGTCGACGGCTCTTCAGGGTAGGTCGGGATGTCGTAGCCCTGCGCCTGCAGCTCTTCAACAGCCGCAACCAGTTGCGGGACCGAGGCCGAAATGTTCGGCAGTTTGATGACGTTGGCATCAGGCGTTTTCACCAGCTCGCCCAAGGCGGCCAGATCATCGGTGATGCGCTGGTGTTCGCTCAGGTTCTCCGGGAACGTGGCCAGGATACGCCCGGCCAGTGAAATGTCCTTGGTCCCAACACTGACACCCGCGGCCGAAGCGAACTTGCGAATGATGGGCAGGAACGAGGCGCTGGCCAGTTCGGGTGCTTCGTCTACAATGGTATACAATATGTCGAAGTGTGAGTTATCTGCCATATTCTTTTACCTTTTTTAGCCTTTCAGGGGCGTGCGATCCAAGAGTTTGTGCCACATCTGCGCGGCGCGGGAGGGGCGCGTTGATGGTACTGCCCCTGGGTGACTCTGTTTTGACAGGGCCTCCCTTAAATCACGTTTGTCTTGGAATCAATCGCAACTGGGCGCGCGTTTTGCCACGGGTTGTCTAAAAAAGACCACCGGTATGAAATTGAACGTTTGCCGGTAGCAGAATGTAGTTGCGGCCCGCTGGCTAGCCAACTGCCTTGCCTACAACCTACCTAAAACGCTGCCCTGTTTCAGGATCGAACACCATTGCGCGTTCGGGTTGGACCGAAATGCCGATACGCTCACCGGTTGCGCTGCGTTGGTCGTCACGTTCCTCAATGATCAGCTTATCGCCATTCGGCGTCAGCAGGTATGTATAAGACACGCCGCCGAGCGCTTCGGTCAGGTCCACCGTGCAGGAATCAGCCGAGCGGTCGATGTGGATATGTTCAGGCCGCATGCCCAGCGTCACTTTGTTCAGGCCCGCGGGCACGTTTGCCGAAATTGGCAGCGGTTGGCTGAGCGCAGGGTGAGTCACCTGGCCATCTGCAAAGTCGCATTCCAGGAAGTTCATCGCGGGGGAGCCGATGAAACCGGCGACAAACCGATTGTCCGGATCACGATACAGATCCATGGGCGCACCCACCTGTTCGATGCGACCATCGCGCAGCACAACGATCTTGTCAGCCATGGTCATCGCCTCGACCTGATCATGGGTCACATAGATCATAGTCGCGCCGATTTCCTGATGCAGGCGCGCGATTTCAACACGCATCTCGACCCGCAGTTCTGCGTCCAGATTGGAGAGCGGTTCATCGAACAAAAACACTTCGGGACCACGAACAATGGCCCGACCGATGGCAACGCGCTGCCGCTGTCCGCCGGACAGTGCTTTGGGCTTGCGTTTAAGATATTGATCCAGCTTCAGAATGCCCGAGGCTTCCTGAACTTTCTGTTCGATCTGGGCTTTGTCGACGCCGTTCATACGCAGGCCAAACCCCATATTCTCGGCAACCGTCATGTGCGGATAAAGCGCGTAGGTCTGAAAAACCATCGCTACCCCGCGTTTGGCGGGGTCGACATGGGTAACCTCGCGCGCGCCGATGTGAATTTCCCCCTCCGAGGTCTCTTCAAGCCCTGCAATCATCCTGAGAAGAGTGGATTTGCCACAGCCCGAAGGGCCAACAAAGACGCAAAACTCTCCGTCTTCGATCTGCAGATCAATTCCGTGAATGACCTGTGTCTGGCCATAGCGCTTGATCGCTCCGTTCAGAGTTACTCCGGTCATGTTGCTTGCATCCTGTCATTGCTTACGTTCTGGCGCGTGTCGGGAAACCGCCACGCCTGAGCTTCGGTTCCGATTTGGTCGGCCACACGGCGAACACGGGGAACCCAGGCCTCTAGTTGATTGAAATCCATCCGGTTTGTTGACCCTGTTACCGAGATTGCACCCAGCAACCGTCCACCCGAGGTCAGAATTGGGCAGGCGATGCAGATGATGCCGGGCTCATGCTCTTCATCATCAATTGCGTAACCGCGTTGACGGATCCGGATGAGATCGGCCCGAAGCGCTTGTTCTGAGGTCAGGGTCTTGTCGGTGAACCGGTGGTAGCTTTGCTGAGACACCGCTTTGTTCAGCGCATCATCGTCAAGATATGCCATCATCGCCTTGCCGACGCCCGTGCAATAGGCTGGCCCCACCTTGCCTGCCTGCGAAAACATCTCAACCGGCTTCGCCGCGTTGCGTTTATCGACATACAAAACTTGGCTGGAATCGAGCTGCGCCAGATGCACCGTTTCGCCGGTTTCCCGGCTGAGGGCATCCAGAAATGGCCGAGCGATTGGCGCCAGTGAGCTTTGGGTCCACGCCGCGTGTGCCAGCCTGACCAACCGCATCCCCGGCGTGTAAGTCTGACGGTCCGGATCGTAAGACAACATGCCCTGATTGGTCAGCGATTGCAGGAACCGATACAGAGTCGCCTTTGGGAAATCACTATTGTCCAGCAATTCAGCGAATCGGACCGGCCGTTCAAAAGCCGCCACCTGATCAAGCACATCACATGCTTTACCTATTGTTCCGTCACCAGCCACGGGTGCCTTATCTCCTCCACTTACCCGCGGGCCATTGGCACGAGGGTCTTGACAAGACTAACCGATTTGATGTGTAGTTTTCAATATATAAAACTAAGTTCCACTATATGGAACATGATGGAAGCTAAGGGAGGAAACCATGCATTCCATTTTCAAGCGCACGGCCGCGGCGTTGGCGACCAGTGTGGCAATAGCCGCTCCGGCATCAGCTGAACTGACAGGCGAGCTGCGAATCTTCTTGGACACATCGAACCCCGCGCCCCGCGCGACGATGGAAGCGATGATCGAGCGATTCGCGGCGCAACACCCCGGGCTGGAGATCGAAACCACGGTCATCGACCGTGAGGCGTATAAAACTCAGATCCGCAACTTCCTGACGGCGGACACGCCGGACGTTGCCACATGGTACGCGGCGAACCGGATGAAGCCTTATGTTGAGGCCGGACTTTTTGAAGACGTGTCAGACTTGTGGGCCGAACCTGCAATTGCCGACAACCTGGCGTCGACCAAAGGCGCGATGACCATTGATGGCAAGCAATGGGGCGTGCCCTATACCTACTACCAGTGGGGTGTTTACTATCGCAAAGACATCTTTGATGAGCTGGGTCTGAGCGAACCAACCACTTGGGAAGAAGAACTGGCCAACTGTCAGAAAATCGTGGACTCGGGCCGCGCCTGTTACACAATCGGCACCAAGTTCCTTTGGACCGCCGGGGGCTGGTTCGACTATCTGAACATGCGTACCAACGGGTTCGACTTCCACCAGCAATTGGCCAATGGCGAAATCAGCTGGGAAGACGACCGGGTCAAGCAGACCTTTGCCAACTGGAAACAGCTGATCGACATGGGTGCGTTCATCGACAACCACCAGACCTACAGCTGGCAGGAAGCCCTGCCCTTCATGGTCAAAGGCGATGCGACCGCATACCTGATGGGCAACTTTGCTGTGGCACCGCTGCGCGAAGCGGGTCTGACCGATGATCAACTGGACTTCTATCAGTTCGTTGCCATCAATCCGGATGTTGAACTGGCCGAAGACGCGCCAACCGATACGTTCCACATCCCGGCCAACGCTGCCAACAAGGAAGCCGCGCGCGAGTTCCTGCGCTTTGCCGTATCTCCTGACGAACAGACCGAGATTAACAATGGCGCAAACCTCGGCCAGCTTCCGGTCAATGCACAATCGTCAGTTGATGAGGATAAGTTCCTGCAGCAAGGATTCCAGATGTTGTCAGCAAACAGCCCCGGTGGCGTAGCCCAGTTCTGGGACCGTGATGCGCCGGCTGAAATGGCCAAAGCGTCGATGGAAGGTTTCCAGGAATTCATGGTCAAGCCTGACAACGCAGACAAGATCCTGTCCAAGCTGGAACGCGCACGCCAGCGGATCTACGACAACTAAGGAATTGGATAGGCCGGGCTCAAGCCCGGCCTATGCCGACACCAGATTTAGGGTGGGTTTCAGCCCACCGCCACAATCGGGAAAATCGCCATGACCACTGCAGCCGACGTCCCTGAACAAGAAAGCTGGTTCCACAGGAATCAACAGCGTATCGCGCCCTGGCTGTTTTTGGCCCCGGGCCTGCTGTTTTTTATGGTCTATGTGATCATCCCGGTGTTCCAGTCATTCAACCTGTCACTGTATGAATGGGACGGGCTTGGGGCTGCTGAATATGTGGGGTTCCGCAATTATGAAGACTTGTATTGGGAGTGGTCCGACCGAGATGCCTTCTACATCTCGCTCAAGAACAACCTGATCTGGCTTCTACTGTATCTTCTGGCAATTCCCGCAGGACTGTTCATCGCACTGTTCCTTAACCAGACGGTCTGGGGCATACGCCTGTATAAATCGCTGTTTTTCTTTCCATTCGTTATCTCTCAGGTGGTGGTGGGCCTTGTTTTCACATGGTTTTACGACCCGACATTCGGCCTGCTGAACGAATTCCTCGGCATGTTCGGTATGGGTCCGTTGAACGTGCTGGGCGACGAACGATTCGTGACGTATGGCATCATCTTTGCGGGTCTCTGGCCGCAGACGGCCTATTGCATGATCCTTTATCTAACTGGCCTGAACGCTGTGGACCCGGAACAGATCGAAGCCGGACGTCTGGACGGGGCAAAAGGCGCAAAGATGTTGTGGCACATCATTCTGCCACAGCTGCGCCCTGCCACGTTCATCGCCTTTGTCGTTACCATCATCGGCGCGCTGCGATCCTTTGACCTGATCTCGATCATGACGCAGGGCGGGCCGTTTGGGTCGTCCCGCGTGCTGGCCTACTACATGTTCGAAGTCGCCCTGTCTGAATATGGATTCCGTATGGGATACGGTGCCGCCATCGCGGTGATCCTGTTCCTTATCATGCTGTGTTTCATCGCCTATTTCCTTTGGTCGATGTACCGCGAAGAAAAGGGGTACTGAGATGTTTCCGAAACCTATCGAAAAACAACCCCGCGCGACGCAGATTACCTATCAGGCAATGTTGCCGCTGGCGTTGCTGCTTTGGCTTGGACCCCTGTTGGCCGTCGCCCTGTTCTCGGTCAAACCCGAGGCGGATTTCACCAACGCCAACTATTGGGGCATGCCGTCCAGCTTTGAGGGTGCGTTCAACTACGGCCAGGTGTTCTTTAACTCGGACATGCCGCGCTATTTGATGAACTCGTTTCTGATCACGGTCCCCACCGTCATCGGATGTGTCGCACTCAGCAGCATGACCGGGTTCGCGTTGGGTATTTACAAGTTCAAATCGAACCTGTGGATCTTTTTCATGTTTGTGGCGGGTAACTTCGTGCCCTTCCAGATCCTGATGGTGCCCGTGCGCGATTTGACGCTGGAGCTGGGCCTTTATAATACCAAAACCGGCCTGGTCCTGTTTCATATCGCTTTCCAAACGGGGTTCTGCACGCTGTTCATGCGAAACTTCATCCGCGCGCTTCCGTTTGAACTGATCGAGGCCGCCCGGGTCGAAGGGATCAGCGAATGGCGTATCTTCTGGTACGTGGTCCTGCCACTGATGAAGCCCGCGATTGCCGCACTTAGCGTACTGATCTTTACCTTCATCTGGAACGATTATTTCTGGGCCGTTGTTCTGACCCAGGGCGCTGAAAGCCAGCCAGTAACGGCAGGGATTACCAGCTTTAACGCGCAATTCAGGGCGGCCTATCAATTAATGAGTGCCGGTTCCATCGTTGCGGCATTGCCGCCGGTGGCCATGTTCTTCCTGATGCAGAAACACTTCATCGCGGGTTTGACCCTCGGTGCCGTAAAATAGCTTCGAACCGGAGTTCGCTACATGACCAGAATCACCTTTATTGGTGCGGGTTCCACGATTTTCATGCAAAACATCGTGGGCGACGCACTGCTGACCCCTGCGCTAGCTGACAGTCATTTTGCACTGATGGATATTGATCCGGTGCGCCTCGCCGAAAGCGAGACCGTGGCCCAGGCCATGATCCGCTCGGTTGGGACCGGCGCGACCGTCTCAACGCACACCGACCGACGTGCTGCGCTCGACGGCGCGGATTTCGTCATCACCGCGTTTCAGATCGGCGGATACCAGCCCTGCACGGTGACGGATTTCGAGATCCCCAAGCAGTATGGCCTGCGTCAGACGATTGCCGACACGATGGGCGTAGGCGGGATCATGCGGGGTCTGCGCACGGTTCCCGTTCTGTGGGACGTCGCGCAGGACATGATGCAGCTCTGTCCGAATGCCACGTTGCTGCAATACGTAAACCCGATGGCAATCAACACATGGGCGCTGGCCGAGCGTTTCCCTAGCTTGAATCATGTGGGCCTGTGCCATTCGGTGCAAAACACAGTTGAAGAACTGGCCCACGATCTGGATCTGCCCAAGGACGAGTTTCGTTACAAGGTTGCCGGTATCAATCACGTCGCCTTTTTCTTGAAATTGGAACATGACGGTCGCGATCTCTACCCGACCTTGCGTCAGGGCTATCAAAGCGGTCGCCTGCCGAAGCCGCCGCTGTTGATGCCCCGCTGCCCGAACAAGGTTCGGTACGAGGTGATGAATCATCTGGGCTATTTCTGTACCGAAAGCTCTGAGCATTTCGCGGAATATGTTCCGTGGTTCATCAAAAATGGTCGCAAGGACCTGATCGAACAGTTCGGCATTCCACTCGATGAGTACCCGACGCGCTGTGTCGAGCAGGTCGCCAACTGGAAGGAACAAGCCAAGACCTTGACGGATGGCCGCGACATTGAAGTCTCCCGCAGTCACGAATTTGCGGCAGACCTGATGAACGCAATCGTCACTAACACCGCTTACGCCACGTATGGCAACCTGCCCAATACCGGCCAGATCCCGCAACTGCCCTTGGGTGCAGTCGTTGAAACGCCGTGCCTCGTGGATGCAAATGGCGTTCAGCCCTCAGTCGTCACGGATATCCCACCGCAGTTGGTTGCTCTGATGCGCACGCAGATCAATGTGCAGGAGCTGACCGTGCGGGCATTGGTTGAGCAGAACCCCGAACACATCTATCACGCGGCCATGCTGGACCCACATACCGCAGCTGAGCTGGACTTGCGCCAGATTCGCAATCTGGTGAGTGATCTTCTCGCTGCGCACGCCGATTGGCTGCCAGAGTGGTGCAAACCCGCCAAGGCTGCCTGACCCTATTTTCGCAAGGCTGAAAAACAATGACAAAAAAACGCCGTTCACAGCACTGGTATGGCAAGCTGGACAAGGATGGATTCATCCACCGGTCGTGGATGAAGAACCAAGGCTTTCCCGATCATGCCTTTGATGGGCGGCCTATCATCGGCATCTGTAACACATGGTCCGAGCTGACCCCGTGCAACTCAGGTCTGCGCGATCTGGCCGAAGGCGTAAAACGCGGCGTATGGGAAGCCGGTGGTTTTCCGGTCGAGTTTCCGGTGATGTCGCTTGGCGAGACCCAGATGAAGCCGACGGCCATGCTGTTCCGCAACCTGCTGGCGATGGATGTCGAGGAATCGATCCGCGCCTATGGCATCGACGGCGTTGTCCTGCTCGGCGGATGTGACAAGACCACACCAGGTCAGTTGATGGGCGCGGCGTCTGTAGATCTCCCCTCTATCGTTGTCAGCTCCGGACCGATGCTGAATGGTAAGTATCGCGGACAGGACATTGGATCCGGTACAGATGTCTGGAAATTCTCCGAGGCAGTACGCGCCGGAGAAATGACCCTGAAAGACTTCATGAACGCCGAATCCGGTATGTCGCGCAGCGCCGGGGTCTGCATGACCATGGGTACCGCCTCAACCATGGCGTCGCTGGTCGAGGCAATGGGCATGAGCCTACCCACCAACGCCGCACTGCCCGCCGTTGACGCCCGTCGAATGGCACTGGCACATCTGACCGGCAAGCGGATTGTCGAGATGGTGGACGAAGATCTGAAGCCATCCGACATCCTGACCAAAGAGGCGTTTGAAAACGCCATTCTGGCCAATGCCGCTGTTGGTGGCTCAACAAATGCGGTTGTGCACCTGCTTGCTTTGGCCGGTCGCGTTGGTATTGATCTGACCCTGAAAGACTTCGAACTCGGGTCCGAAATTCCCTTGTTGGTCAATTGCATGCCTTCGGGCAAATATCTTATGGAAGATTTCTGCTATGCTGGCGGTGTGCCGGTGGTTCTGTCAGAACTCAAACCCTTTCTACGCCCAGCCAGGACGGTTCTGAATAAAGACATTTCTGCCCATTACGAAGGCGCGGAATGCTTTAACCGCGATGTGATCCAAACCTTTGATGATCCAGTGAAACCCGCCGCGGGCTTGCGTGTACTGCGTGGTAATCTGGCGCCAAATGGAGCAATAGTGAAACCTTCGGCCGCAACGGATGAACTGCTCGAAACCGAGGCCGAGGCTTATGTTTTTGAAAGCATCGAAGACCTGAAAGCCAACATTGACCGCGACGACCTGCCGGTCACGCCCGAGACTATTCTGGTTCTCAAAGGCTGCGGCCCCAAGGGCTATCCGGGCATGCCCGAGGTCGGCAATATGCCGATCCCAGCCAAGCTGGTGAAGGAGGGTGTACGCGACATGATCCGCATCTCGGACGCGCGCATGTCCGGCACCGCATTCGGTACCGTGATCCTGCATGTCAGCCCCGAAGCGCAGGCCGGAGGTCCTTTGGCGCTGGTCAAAACCGGCGACCGCATTCGCGTTTCTGCCAGCAAAGGCGAGTTAGAGTTGCTTGTAGATGAAAAAGAACTGGACGCCCGACGGGCCTCATGGCAACCGGACGCGCCGCATTACACACGCGGCTATGCGAAACTGTATATAGATCACGTCTTACAAGCGGATCAGGGCGCGGACCTTGATTTCCTTGTCGGCAAAGATACCCGTCTCGTGACGAGAGAGAGCCACTAATGGATCAATCAACCACATTCCACGACCTCAATGGTGCATCCGTATACATCACCGGGGGCGGATCCGGTGTTGGTGCCGCGTTGACGGATGGATTCCTTGCGCAGGGTGCAAACGTCGCCTTTATTGGTCGCTCAGATGCAACTGCCTTTGTGGATGAAATGCGCGACAAGCACGGCCGTGCGCCCTTGTTCATGCAGGGCGACATGACGGATACCGAGTTGCTGCACGCCACGATGACCAAGGCCGCCGAGGCACATGGGCCGCTGAGTGTTTTGGTGAACAACGCCGCAAATGACAAACGTCATTCGCTCGACGAAACCACGCCTGAGTTTTGGGACTGGATGATCGAGGTCAATCTCAAGGCCTACTACTTCGCTTGCCAGGAGGCCGCACGTCAGATGCAGGACAAGGGCGGATCGATCATCAATTTCAGCTCGATCAGTTATATGATGGGGAATTCCGGCTATCCGATCTACACGACCTCGAACGCCGGGATCACGGGCATGACCCGCTCGTTGGCGCGGGAATTGGGTCCACACAAAATCCGCGTGAATGCCTTGGCACCCGGATGGGTTTTGACGCAGAAACAATTGGATATGTGGGCCACGCCTAAGGATCTGGCGGCACATTTGGATCGTCAATGCTTGAAAGAGCACCTGACTCCCGAGGACATGATAGCCCCGACCTTGTTCTTGGCCTCCGAGGCCAGCCGCGCGATGACAGGTCAATGCATGGCGGTTGACGGCGGCGTGGTAGTGTCTGGATGATGTCATGAACACAGAATGGATCGCCGCCGATTGGGGAACGTCACACCTACGGGTCTGGGCCATGCAGGGCGACGCCGTATTGGATCAGGCAAAATCAGACCGCGGTATGGCACGATTGGCCGGAGGGGATTTCCAAACGGCCCTGTTGGACCTCATAGGTGGCTGGTTGGGTTCTGGCCCCGTTGACGTGATGGCATGCGGGATGGTTGGCGCGCGGCAGGGGTGGGTCGAAGCACCCTACTCTGCCGTTCCTTCGACCCCGGTTCCAACAGTCCCCATCCGCGTTCCCAATACGGACTCGCGCATTCGTGCGTTTGTTGTGCCTGGCCTCAAACAGAACAACCCGCCCGATGTCATGCGTGGTGAAGAAACCCAGATTGCGGGTTTTCTGACCACGCGGCCGAACTGGGATGGCGTTCTCTGCCTGCCGGGAACGCATACCAAATGGGTGCAGATCAGCGCTGGAGAAGTCATAAGTTTCCGCACCTTCATGACAGGTGAATTGTTCGAACTGTTGCGCGGTCAGTCCGTCCTGAAACATTCGGTCGCAGAAGGCTGGGACGAGGACGCTTTTGCAGATGCAGTTGCGGACACCTTATCCAAGCCCGAGCAGCTGGCTGCCCGGTTATTTGGTTTACGCGCCGCCGATCTGTTGCAGGGTCAGGACGCAGGCGTCGCACGCGCAAAGCTGTCTGGCCTGTTGATCGGTGTGGAGCTGGCCGCCACCCGACCCTATTGGCTGGGGCAGCAACTGGCCACAATTGGCGCGGACGAGGTGTCACACATCTATGCGAAGGCCCTGCAACAACAAGGCGCTGTTGTCGAAACCGCGAACGCCACACAAACCACTCTGGCAGGCCTCTCACTGGCCCGGAACCTGACGAGGCAAACCGCATGAGCCGTCCTATCATCGCCATCCTGCGCGGATTGCAACCATCCGAAGCCGAAGCTGTTGGACGCGCCGTGATTGACGCCGGAATCGACCGGATCGAAGTCCCCTTGAACTCACCCGACCCGCTGACAAGTATTGGTTTGCTGGCGGAGGCGTTTGGAGATCGTTCACTGATCGGCGCGGGCACTGTGCTGACACCCGAACAGGTCGAGGCCGTTTCGAGTGTTGGCGGCAAGCTGATCGTCTCACCAAACTATGATGCGGATGTGATTGGCCGTACCGTCGCGCTGAACATGCAAAGTTGGCCGGGTATCTACACACCCACCGAAGCGCTTGCCGCGCTGAAAGCTGGTGCCACAGGATTGAAACTGTTCCCTGGTGTTATGGCTGGCCCTTCGGGATTGGCGGCGCTGCGCCCGGTATTGCCGACTGGTGCGCTTGTGTTTGCCGTGGGTGGCGCCGGACCAGAGAACTTTGGTCAATGGATCAAGGCTGGTGCCGATGGCTTTGGTATTGGATCCGCGCTTTATAAACCAGGCATGCAGGTCGCTGAGATCGCAGACCAGGCTGCCAAGATTGTAGCGGCCTATGATGAGGCCGCAAAATGAGCACGGTCTTTGACGACCGCCCCTGTCAGTTGGGCGAAGGGCCGCTATGGCACCCCGAAAGGCAGCAGCTGTTCTGGTTCGACATTGTTGGCAAACGCCTGATGACCCGCACGAGCGACGAGCAACAAAGCTGGGACTTTCCCGAACATGTCTCAGCCGCAGGTTGGATTGATCGCGACACGCTTCTGGTCGCCTCGGAAACCGGGCTTTGGCGGTTTGAACTACCAACAGGAAAAAAAGTATCGGTTACCCCGCTTGAGGCCGACAACCCGGTGACACGGTCCAATGACGGGCGCGCTGATCCTTGGGGGGGGTTCTGGATTGGAACCATGGGCAAACAGGCCGAACCCGGCGCTGGCTCAGTTTATCGGTACTGGCGGGGTGAGTTGCGTCGTCTGGTACCCGAAGTGACTATCTCAAATGCAATTTGCTTCGCTCCGGATCGTTCTTGCGCCTATTTCTGTGATACGCGCACCCGGTTAGTCATGCGCTGGGATTTGAACGCGGAAACAGGATGGCCTGACGGGGACAGCACCATCTTTCTCGACTTACGTGATGAAGGGCTGAACCCCGATGGCGCTGTGATCGACGCACAGGGCAACATCTGGATCGCGCAATGGGGCGTGGGGCGGGTTGCGATCTACAGCCCCGAAGGGTACTTCCTTCGCGCTGTTACCTTTGAAGCATCCCATACGTCGTGCCCGGCATTTGGTGGCGCAGATTTGACAACACTCTTTTGTACGACCGCGCGTGAAGGGCTAAGTGCAAATGAGATTGAAACACAACCTACCAACGGAATGACCTTTGCCCACGAAAATGCAGGGCGGGGTCGGGCAGAACACAGAGTCATCTTATGAAGCCAGAACTTGGCGTTTGCTACTACCCCGAACATTGGCCAGAGTCGATGTGGTCGGAAGATGCCGCACGCATGGTCGAAACCGGCCTGTCGTGGGTCCGGATTGGTGAATTCAGCTGGAGCCGGATGGAACCGCGCCCCGGTGATCTGCAATTTGACTGGCTGGACCGCGCCATCGAAACGCTTGGCGCAGCTGGATTGAAGGTTGTGCTGGGTACACCCACGGCGACGCCACCCAGATGGGTTCTGGGCAGGCATCCGGATATGTTGGCGGTGGATGAACAGGGGAACGCGCGTAAATTTGGATCGCGACGCCACTATTGCTTTAGCCATCAGGGTTACATCGATGAATGCGCGCGGATTGCGCGGATCATGGGCGAACGCTATGGGCGAAATCCGCATGTTGCCGCCTGGCAGATTGACAACGAATATGGCTGCCACGACACCACCATCAGTTACAGCCCCTCCGCCCTGCAGGCGTTTCAAAGCTGGTTGGCAACTCAATACCAAACCATTACAGCCCTGAACGAAGCATGGGGCAATGTCTTCTGGTCGATGGAGTACAACAGTTTCGATCAGATTGAACTTCCCAACTTCACTGTGACCGATCCCAACCCGGCACATGTGCTGGCCTTCCGCCGCTTTAGCTCGGACCAGGTGGTGGCGTTTAACAAGGCGCAGGTGGATGCTCTGCGCCCTTTGACAGATGCCCCGCTACTGCACAACTACATGGGTCGTACGCTGGAATTCGACCATTTCGAGGTTGGCGCCGATCTGGATATCGCCACATGGGACAGCTATCCGATCGGGTTCCTGTCTGATCGACTGCAGGCAGATCAGGCGCATAAAACAGCGTTTCTACAACAGGGTGACCCGGACATGCAGGCGTTTCACCATGATCTGTACCGCGCTGTCGGGCGTGGCCGTTGGTGGGTGATGGAACAGCAACCCGGGCCGGTTAACTGGGCTCCTTACAACCCTGCGCCCCTGCCTGGGATGGTACGCCTTTGGTCACTTGAAGCGGTTGCGCACGGGGCTGAAGTGATCAGCTATTTTCGCTGGCGGCAGGCGCTATTTGCACAAGAGCAGATGCATGCGGGACTGTTGGCGCCAGACAACCGCCCTGCCCCGGCGCTGGCCGAAGCACGCCAGACCGCTGATGACTTGGCGAAACTTGGCACCGTCGAGCAGGCACGGGCAAAGGTGGCAATCGTGTTCGACTATGCCTCGGACTGGGCCTGGGCAACCCAACCGCAAGGGGCCGGCTTCGACTATTTCGAACTGGTTCTCTCGACCTACCGAGCGCTGCGGCGCGCTGGGTTCTCAGTGGACTTACTTTCGACCACGGACATTCCTAAAAGCGGTTACGCCGTGATCTTTGCACCCGGCCTGGCGACGGTGGACCACGATTTCGAGCAGAGGCTGACGGACGGCTGCGACTTGGCAATTCTCGGGCCAAGAGCCGGAGCAATAACCCATGACTTTCAAATTCCCGAACCGGGACGCCCCGGCCTGTCGGGGTTGGATTGCCATGTTGATCTGGTAGAAACTTTACCGCCAAATGTAACGCGCCCAGTCGATGGCGGTGGTGCGGCCGAGCACTGGATTGACCGACTGTCAGGCGATGCGCCAAACCTGCTGTCCTTTGCAGATTCAACCGCCGCACTGAAAGGCACGGATGGTATCTGGTATCTGGCGGGGTCCCCGAACGAGGCGCTTTGGGATCGTATTATTGCCATGGCCGCAAAGGCAACCGGATTGACCGTTAATGCGATGCCAGCGGGTCTGCGTCGACGCGAAACTGCGGACCATGACTTTCTGATCAATTACAATGCGCATCCCGTCGATTGGAACGGGCGCGTGATCCAAGGCTGTGATGTCGCTATCTTACAGCGCAATCTGCCCGGTAAAACCTGAGTTCTTACCGGGCAGACGCAGAAGCTTGGGTAGCTAAAAGCTACTGATCACTTTGCAGGCTGTTGGGGTCAAAGACCCCTCCGAAACCGCTGTTGTTAGAGGGTTTGCTTTCAGTATCGGATGCACCGTCGTCGCCATCACCACCCAACGAATTCGGTGCAAACACGTTGCCAAAGCCGCTATTGTTGGATGGTTTTGGAGCAGATTGCGCCTCGCCTTGTTCAGCTTCCTGGGCCTCTTGCTGCTTGCGCCGTTCTTCGCGCTGCTTGCGCAGCTCCTGAATGCGCTGTTCGGCTTCAAGCTGCTTTTGCTCGCGCACATCTGCTATACACTGCGCCGGGTTGTATGCGGTTGCCGTACCAACCACTGTGATCGTCGCCACAGCAAACACAACCAACAGAACTGCGGCCATGTTCCCAGCGAAGAAGCTGGGCAGTTTGATCTTTCCAGCGAGTTCTTCGACCGTAGCCTCTTTGCGCGCCGCGGCGACCAGTTCCTGACGTTTCAACTTGGCTTCGTTCAGCAAGGCAAAGAATACCGTCAATGCCACGATGATGAAAGCCAGCGCTGAGATCGCAGGCGTGATGCCATAGCGAACCTTCTGCGCCAGTTCGATCGTCAGCGTCGGGTATTCCCCAAAGGTGAAGGTGGTGGTGTTGTAGTTCTCAAACGATGCGAGAAATGCCAGCACTGCGGCTGACGCGATGGCAGGGCGCATAAACGGCAGCATGATCTTGCGGAACGCTTGCGCATGGGTTGCGCCAAGGTCCAATGCGGCCTCGGTCAGCGCCATGTCATACCGCTGCAAACGGGCCACCAACACCAGCATGCAATAGCTGGCGATAAAGGTGGACTGGCCAATCACCGTCAGAAAGATGCCGTTCGACAGGAAACTGTCAGCACCCAGCCCGAGCATCCGATTGATCCGATCCCAAAAGACCAGGGTCGAGATACCCAGAACAACACCCGGGATCAGGATCGGCGCGATGATGATTGTGTAGTACGTGGCACGCAGCTTCGGCCATATCTGCGTCAGCATCAGAGCCCCGGCCAGGCCCATCGCGACGGACAGAACCACCGTACCAGCCCCAATAATCAGCGAGTTCTTGATGCCGTTCAGAATACGCTGATCCTGAAACAACTCTCCGAACCACTGGAAGGTCAGACATTCCCAGGGGCTCATCCTTGGGAAGCCCGAAGAGTTGAAGGCCGTGACCGACATTATGACCAGCGGGCCCAGCAGGTAGGCGAAGAAGATCGCCAGATAGACCCATATGCTTATGCGGAGGAAGGAAGTATTCATTTCCCGATATCCCCCATGTTCACCTTGAACAGGCGCATGACGGCCAGCACGAACAGGATACAGGTCACCAGCAGCACGATGGCGTAGGCGGCGCCTTGTGGCCAGTCATTGTTGTCGTTGAACTGTTGATAGATCAGTTGTGTGAACCACAGACTTGAGGGCCCGCCCAGAATTTGGGGGGCAGCAAGCGCACCCGCGCTGAGCATGAAGACCATCGTACAGCCCGAGCTGATGCCCGGTTTGGCATAAGGAATGACCACGCGCCAGTGGATCCGCCACCATGGTGCACCCAAATCCCGTGCGGCTTCGATCTGGTTTCTATCCAGACTTTCAATCACGTTATACATCGGGAAAATCATCAGCAGGATGTAGGCATAGCCCAACCCCGCATATAGCGCGATGTCGTTGCGGATGAAGTCAAACGGCACATCCCAGACCCCAAGCCCCACAAACAGCGTGTTGAGAACACCTGTTTCACCAAAGATGATCCGCAAGGCAAAGGCACGCAGGATCTCGTTGATCCAATACGGGATGATCAGCATGATCGCAAAAATGCGGATATGGCTGCCTTCGGTCTGACCAAGATAATAGGCGATCGGATAACAGATGATCAGGTTGAAGATCGTGACGCAGACCGCAGCAACCAATGTGCGGAAGAACACTCGAAGATCGACGGTGTTGTAGTCCTGACTACCGCCTTCAGGGCCAAAGACCAGATACTTGTAGTTTTCGAGCGTATAGACGTCCTTCGGCCCGCCAATCTCAGGGGGCGGCAAGTTTGGGCGGAAAGAAAAGTCGAGCATCGACAGCTGTGGCAGGATGATCAGGCCAATCGTCCAGAACAGGACGAAACCCAGGATCGCCGCCCCCATACCAATGCCGTTGCGGTTGAAAAACTCCTTTAGGAAGCCGGGCATATCTTTGGCCTCCCTATTCTGCTGCCAGCTCACCCGCAGGAACGGCCACCGCATTGCGGGTTTCGTATTCCAGCGTGATGTTCTGACCGGTGTGATCTTCAAAGGATTGACCGTGGTTCGGGATCGAGACCTTGATCTCTTTGCCGCCTTCACCTTCGGTGAAAATATTGAAGGCGTTGCCTTCAAATTCTTCATGGTTGACGCGGGCGGTGACGAAATGGTCGCCGGCTGCTCCGGTCGGCGCGATTGTGAACGCCTCGGGGCGGATAAACATCATGGCGGCGTCGCCTTCGCTCATCTTGCCCTGATTGGCGGTGGACACCCGAGCCACCAAATCGCCAGAGCGGTTGGTCGAAATCAGGACCTCGTTGTCCATGACCTTTTTGACCTTACCTCGGAAGACGTTGTTTTCGCCCACAAATGAAGCCGCAAATGCAGTGTTGGGGTCGTTGTATATCGTCTTTCCATCGGCAATCTGGTCGATCACCCCCGCCCGCATGACCGCAATACTGTCGGACATGGTCAGGGCCTCACCCTGATCGTGCGTGATGTAAATGAACGTAATGCCGACCCGCTGTTGGATTTCGCGCAGTTCGGTCCGCATATGCTGACGCAGCTTAAGATCCAGCGCCGACAGCGGCTCATCCAGCAGCAAAACATCAGGTTCGGCGCAAAGCGCACGCGCAATTGCGACCCGCTGACGTTGACCGCCTGACAATTCGCTGGGCAACTTGTCACCCTGCCCCGGCAGCGCAATCATATCCAACAACTCATCCGCACGTTTTCGACGTTGCGCGGCGCTGGCCCCCTTGATTTCCATCGAGAAGGTAATGTTTTCCCAGATTTTCATCAGCGGAAACAAAGCAAGGTTCTGGAAGATCAGCGCTGTCGGACGTTTGTTTGGTCCAATCCCTTTCATGTTCTTGCCACCGATCAGGACGTTGCCCTCACTGGGATCAAGAAAGCCGGACACTGCGCGCAGGATCGTTGTCTTACCGCAGCCCGAAGGACCAAGGAACGAAAAGAACTCGCCACCGTTTATGTTCACATTTGCATCGCGCACAGCGACAAAGTCACCGAAACGGATCCAAAGGTTTTCCAGATCTACGCCGACCCCTGCACTCATTTTGGCATCCCCCTGAGGCACGGTTCTAGGCCGCACCATAACATTTGCCGTCACGCCTGGGCGGCGTGCGGGTGAATTGCCCCCCGCGCCATGGCGAGGGGCTTGGGTTCTAAGCGATCAGGCGCTTTTGAACTTGTTGACGAACTCGGTCCGGGTTTCAGCGTACCAAGGCGCCTCGGCGGGCCATGGGTTCAGGTTCGCCAGCGAGTCGCCCGGATAGGCTTCGGCAAAGTTCTTCTTGTAGGTATCGCCGGAATACTGATCGGCACCCAGAACAGGTGAGTTGTAGCCGTGGCTGTCGATCGCGACACCGGCCGGTTTGGCCTGATAGGCAAAGTCGATAAAGGCATAGACCTGATCGATATTGGTCGCGCCGGTGGGCATCGAAATACCGTCAACCCAAGCCATCGCACCTTCGACCGGGGCCTGATAGTGCACCGGCTCACCAGCAGATTTCAGAGCCAGCGGTGGGCCATCCCATGTCTGGCCGACAATCACGCCCTCGTTCAGCAAGCCGTTTTTCTGTGTGTCGGCATCATTCCAGATCAACTTGATCCGGTTTTTGCGCTCAACACACCAGTCAGTGATCTGACCCCAGACCTTACGCATGGTGTCTTCGTCACCGTAGGCCGCCCAGACCGAACCAGGCTCCATCTCGCCCGCGCTTTCCATGTACAGACCCGCGCCCAGCATCATCGAATGCGCGCGACCCATGGTTTTTCCTGCGTTCGCTTCGGCCCAAACGTCGCCATACGACGGCGCGTCGCCTTCCGGCAGCCACAGGTCGGTGCGGTATGCGATGCCTTCGGTCCCCCAGATATGCGGCAACCAATGTGCGCCGCTATCGCCAAAGTTCCACGCATCCGTACCGATTTTGGCCATCGCCGGGTTCACCAGATCGATCGGAACCTTGTTCATGTCGAATGGCTGCAGCAGCTCCAACGGCCCCCACTGAAGCGAGCGGTTGTTGGTGGGCGAGACAATGTCAAAGCCCTGGCCCTTGGTGGCCTTCATCTTGTTGATGATTTCTTCGTTCGAACCGATACCGGTGTAGTTCACCTTGATTCCGGTCAGGGTTTCAAACTCTTGGATGAACGCGGGCGGAAGATAATCCGACCACATCAAGATGTTGATTTCACCCGACGATGCCAAAGCGCTCTTGCTGTAGAGCGGTGCTGCCAAGGCGGCAGCACCTGCACTTTTTAGGACAGATCGTCTGGAAAGTGTTTTTCTGTCAGCCATTTGTTTTCTCCCGATATTGGACTGAAGTTTTTTGTTATGTTTCGATTGTAGGACTTTCTGCACGAGTTCGTCAGCCCGAAAGTGACAGATTGTAGAATTCTTAGGTCCAGTTTTTGTTTTGCGTTTATTTTGCAGCGGTTTGATCCGGCAGTACATCTTCTTTCCAGACCGTTACATCCCGGGGCATAACAGGGTCTGATCCAACCAATATCTTGCGCCCGCCATTGCTCGGAAGGAGCAGGGCACTTGTCCCAAAATTGAAGGCAAAACCTAAGCCACCACGCCGCGTAATACGCAGATCGGGCCCATGGTCCGCAGGGCTGATACCCGCCCATTCCAATGCATTTCGTAGCACCTGTCGCAACAGGTCCTGCCCCGGCACCATGGCCAGATACGTTGCCTTTTTGGACCGGATCACAGCAGAGCTGCCATCGCAATAATCACTGATGAAACGGCCGATTACGTCCTGATCCGTGTCTACAACTTCGCGCCAGCCTGTGAACCCAAGCGGCGTGTTCCCCAAAAAAAGCACAGTTTCATTCGCCAGTTCGGGCAGTGATTCGACCCGTAACACGCGAACTCCGGTCAGATCCGCTAACGTGCCCGGTGCTAGATTGGGAGGCGTGTGCATGTCGGATGTCATACTGCCGGATCGCGCACCAATCAGAAGTTTCGCCTGCGTCGCAGTCAAGCGAGAAGCGAGTTTCTGCGTGACAATCATGCTTTGAGGTAGAACGATCAGAGCGTACCCGCTCAGATCATCCTCGGGACCAACAAAATCCAGATCGACACCCATCTCGCGCAGCGCCGCGTACCAGTCACGAACGATCTGAGCGTTTGGAAAACTGTCATCATGCGGCAGGACGTCCGCCGCCCAGATAGAAGCATAGTCCAGCAGCATTGCGACTGTCGCGTTGCCCCGCTTGGTCGGCGGCAAAGCGGCCCGGTCTTGCACAATCTGCTTCAGTTCTGTGGCCGCCTGATCTGGGCTATCGTCTGAGCGGAACAATGCGGTGTGAAATTGCTCTTGCGCAGATTTCGCCTGCCGCCAGCGGAAGAACATCACCGCCTCTGCGCCATGCGCATAGGCCGCCCAGGTCCAAAGCCGCACCATACCTTCTGCCGGTGATGGGTTTTTCTCGGCCCAATCCACCGGCCCCGGCTGCTGTTCCAGAACCCACATACGCCCGCGCCCTTGTGACCGATAAAGATCACAGTGAAACCCCTGATAATCCGGTGCGCCTGTTCGCAGATAGCGGTGTTTTTCCTGATCACTCAACCCAGAGCCCAGCAAATTTCCCAACGGGTAGCTATCAAACCCCACAACATCCAAATCGGTGGCGACATCATGGTGATCAAACTCGAAACTGCCCGCCATGAAGTTATGAGTGATATCGCGACCCGGCGAGTGGTCACGCAGGATATCAGCCTGCGCTTTATTGAACAGTCGGACCCGGTCCGAAGAATATCGCCTGAAATCGAGCGATTGGGTCGGGTTCGGCGACGCAACCAATCCATTGGGCAACCCAATTTGATCGAAGCCTGAATAGCTCGAGCCCCAGAACACTGTTCCCCACGTCTCGTTCAGAACATCGATCGAGCGGTAGCGATCAGCCAGCCAGCGGCGAAAACCCTGCCTTGCCACATCGGAATAACTGAGCACCGTGTCGTGATCGTTGTATTCGTTGTCGATCTGCCAAGCTTTCACATATGGGTTTTGACCGTAGCGACGGGCATATTCAGTAGCTATCCGGCACGCCTCGGCCAGATAGACGTCACTTGAAAAACAATAATGCCGGCGAGAGCCAAACCCCCGCACCTGCCCGTCCGGACCAATGGGCAGAATTTCGGGATGTTCATCGACCAGCCATTTGGGCGGCGCGGCCGTTGGGGTCGACATCATGACCCGCAGACCAGCCTCACCCAGGATTCCGATCACCTCATCCAGCCATCCCCATTCAAAACGCCCGCGTTCAGGTTCGATCAGACCCCAGGTGAATTCGGCAATCCGTACCCAATCCAGACCCATGTCCACCATCCGCGCAGCGTCGTCCCTCCACCGCGATGGGTCCCATTGTTCGGGGTAGTAGCAAACCCCCAGCTCAAGCTTGCTCATCGGTCGTCCTTTGCCGCGCGCCGTTCGATCCATTTCAGAAAGCTGGCACAGGCGAGTGTGATCACGACATACAGGATCGCCGCGGTATTGAAGGGCGCGAAAGGCAGAAAGCTAGCGGCCTGAAATTCGCGCATTCGTTGGGTCATGTCGCGCACCGACAGGATGGACAACAGCGAGGTGTCTTTGATCATCGCAATGAATTCATTGCCCAAGGGTGGCGTAACAATCCGCAGCGCTTGCGGCAGCACAATCAGACGCGCAGTTTGCCAGCGGGATAGACCCAGCGAACTGCCCGCCTCAAGCTGGCCTTTTGGGATGGCCTCGATACCGGATCGAAAGATCTCGGCCATATAGGCCGAATAGCCCACGGAGATGGCGATGATCCCACGGGTCATGTTGGTCATGTCGATGCCGCCACCGGTCGCATCCTTGACCGCACCCGCCAGCGGCAAACCGATATAGAGGATAATCACCAACATCGGAATGCCGCGTATCGTGTCCACGAAAAACTCGGCCCCAACGGCCAAGGGGTGCAATTTGTGCTGAGCACCCCCGATGGTCAAAGTGAGCAGGAGAAATCCAAAGACAGCAAATGCTAAAGCAGGATTGCGATACTTGTCCGGCAGAAAGCTTGTTTGCCACAGAACCGGATACCCCTGGGTATTGGCTTCGACCGGGACAAAGGCACCCGACACGCTGTCAACGGTCTCGATCTGTTCTAGAGCGCTTGCCGCATCGGTCGCGCTGCGGATTTTGTATTGTCGTTGATCGCCGCCGTCGAATTCGCCGAAGCGGATCAAATCCGCTTGCGCTTGCGGTGTGCCCCGCACGATGGCAATACGCGCATCAGTGCTGCCGACCAGCGCGTAGTTAACCTGAGGCTGCATGAAAAAAAACGCTGAGATCGCCAACAAAACCAGACTGATCGAGCCATAAGCGACGGTTGTCCGTGCCGTAGGCTTGAAGGATTGCAGCCCGACCCAGATCAGACCAATGATGGCCGCGAAGATGTAGGCGAAAATCGCGGCGCGGAATGTGATTGCGACACCAGTGGCAAATTGCCAATGGGCCATGAACATTAAATAGAACAAAAGCCCGCCGGTCAGCACTTCGAACCCTAGCCGTATGTATCCGCGAAACGGGACCATCAGGCGCGCCGAAACCAGACAAAGTGCGATGACCACTGCATACGCCGCCAACAGAATCTGCAAACCGGTTTGCACCTGTGCGACCACGTCAGGCAACAGAACCCAGGTCTGATTGGACCGATCAATCAAGGTTGACGTGTTCTCGCTGAGTGAATGGAAAAACACTGACTCTGAAAAGGGCATCAGCACCTGCGGTTGGACAAAACCCAATATCGACAATGCAACCGCTGCAGGAAATGCGGCCAGCGCAGACAGGCGTAACCAAGCAGGCGCATGTGTTTGAAACCGTGCATGCCGGGCACAGAGATAGCCCAGGATAGCGACCGCCAGAACCAACAAGAAACCGATAAAGATAGGCCCAGCGTTGTTGCCAATACCGAGTATTGCAATCAGAGACCGCAAGTACTTGGACGACGTGGCAAACAGGTAAATGATGAACGGGGCAGCAGCGAGCAACACAAGGTTGCTCGGGCGGATCGAGCTTAGGCGCGACATGGGGATCTCCGCTGGGACAAGACCCCGGCAGTATCTACCGCCGAGGCCAGTAAGTGCATCAAAGGATCAGTTGGTGCCCCAGTATTTGGCTTTCAGCGCATCCAGAGTGCCGTCTTCCTGGATCGCTGCCAGACCAGCGTTGATAGCATCAACCGTCGCGTCACCTTCCTGAAAAACGATGCCAAGCGGATCGGATTGAAGACCAGTGATCCCGACCGTCAGCTCACCTGCGAATTCCTGTTCATAGGCAGCGGCGGACGTGCCATCGATGATCACACCCTGTACGTCCGCGTTCTGAAGCGCCAGAATGGCCGCCGAGAAGTTGTCGTACAGGCTTACGTTCTCACGACCGACCACTTCCTCGGCCAGTTGCGCGTTGGTGGTGCCAGTTTGGGCAGCCAGCTTTTGGCCACCAGCTTTGAAGTCATCCAGCGTCATGTCGCCGTTATCGACCTGCAGCAGGATCGCCTGGCTGACGATGATATAGGGTTCCGAGAAATCCATGGTCTCTTCGCGTTCCGACGTGATTGACACGCCCGAGATCACCAGATCAAACTCGCCCTGCTGAAGGGCTGCAAATATCCCATCCCAGGCGGTGTTTACGAAGTTCGGAACGCAATTCACCTTCTCACAGATGGCGTTCATCACATCCACGTCGAAGCCCACGATCTCACCAGTGGTTTCATCGACAGTTTCCATCGGGGGATAAGTTGCGTCCGTGCCAATCTTCAGCACGCGCCCTTCCAGATCGGCGGCATATGCCACGGGAGCCGTCATCGCGGCCAGTGTTGCGGCGGCTAACAGTTTCTTGAACATATTCGGTTTCTCCTTTGTTGGATCAGTTGGCTCGCGCCATTTGCGGCGCAGGCGTGTCAGGTTGACGCTCGATAAAGGTGGCCCTGATCTTTTTCTGGGTCTCGGACGGATCCGCCCCGTCCAAGGATTTCAACATAAACTCTCCCAGCAAACGACTGGTTTCGACAATCGGCAGGTAGTACGTGCTGGGCGGAGGCACAAAATACTGGCTGAGGTGCAGGTCGTCGGTCGAGATAACAACGACATCACGCCCGACCTGAACACCTGTTTCAGCTGCAGCTGAAAGCACGCCCAATGTCATTGCTTCGTTCGCACAAATGATGGCACTTGCACGGTTTGGTACCTGCATCAGCGCTTGAAAAGCCTGTCGCCCGAAAAGCGCAGTGGTCGGGCCATTGCAGATCAATTCAGAATCAAAGCTGACGCCACCTACGGCCAGCGCATCTAAATAGCCTTTCTCTCGTTGCGCTGCATAAATCAGATCGCCCGGCGGGTTGATCAGTGCAATACGACGGTGCCCCAGATCGATCAGTCGTGTGGTGGCATCATATGCCGCTGCCTGACTGTCAAAATCCACAAAGGGATGGGGTTTGGGGCTATCGCTCATCCCGTAAGTCACAAAGGGAAAACCATGCTTCTGCAGAAACGCGATCCGAGGATCGTTTCGCCGAGTACCTGAAAAAATGACACCATCCGCCAACCCTTCGTGAACAATGCTCTGTAGGGTCACAATCGCGCTTTCTATATCCGACACAGAAAACACGCTTAGCTGGTATCGTGACCCTTGCAGTGCGATGGAGATCCCGGACAGAATTCGGGTAAACTCCACGCCTTCCCATTCTTCGGACGCATCCATCGAAACGCCAACCAGAACAGCGATGTGATAAGATTTGTTGGTGCGGAGCTTCAACCCGTCCAGATTAACCCGGTATCCAAGTTCGTTGGCGACTTTCTGTATTTTCTCACGAGTCTCTCGCCTGACGGATTTGGCCCCGCGCAGCGCGCTGGAAACGGTACCAACAGAATAACCCGTCCGGGCGGCAATCGATTTGATTGTCGCCCGCGCCATCAGGCAGCCCTAACCAATTGGGATTCCAGAAACCACTTGCCTGTTTCCAGCGTCCGCCTGTGATCGGGGGTTTCGTCGTGTTCCACGAATAAATCGGAACAACTTGTCTCGTCCAACGCCGCCAGAACCTCGGCCCATTCCACGACACCATCGCCCAGGTCACGCCATCGTTCATCACCCACACGAGTCGGATCAACATCCTTGGCGTGGACCGACAAAATAAGGTCGGAATAGCATTGAATGAAACTGACAGGGTCGAACCCGGCCGCCACAAGCCAGCCTATGTCGGGCTGCAAATAAATGTTTCCCTGCGCCAAAATCAGATCCAATGGAGAATGGCCGGGGCACCCGACCAGATCGAAATCGTGATTGTGGTAGGCCAACTTGACGTCGTGAACCGCCAACTGATCCGCCCATTCGGACAACTGGCCGGACACCGCGCTCCATCCTTCGACGGTGCTGGGCCGCGCCTCAGGCGCAAGCCAGGGCATTACGGCAACCTCGCAATTCAGAAGGTTCATTACCTCGATGATATCGTCGAAACGGTCTTCTAATTCTTCCCAATCAAAATGCGCGGAACGGACGCGAAGACCAGACTTTTGGACAATGTCAGCCATCTGAGGTGGCGACAAACGATGCAGTCCCGTGGTTTCGACATCGGTAAACCCGGCATCGGCTACCATTTTCAACTGCTGCGCAAGATCACCGCATTGCCGAACTGTATAAAGCTGCGCTGAAACCCGCATTATTCACCATTGAAACGTTTCAAATATGGTGAAACACCAAGGGCGGCGCTGTCAAGCACCACGTGAAATCTGCGAATTCCTACTTCCGCATCGACAAGCCATCGTGAAACAGATGGACTTTTTCTGGCGCAGCCGTGACCGAAACAGTCTGCCCGCGCAGGTCCCTTTGCACCCCTGGCAACTTGGCGATGACAGATTCTGCACCTTCGGTTTTGTCGAAATACAACAAGGTGACCTCTCCCAGGGCTTCGGTAAAATCTACCATCCCAGAAAGAATCGCACTGTTGTCTGTCATAACGAGATCTTCGGGCCGGACACCGATATTGACATGTTTACCTTGATCATTCGCCTCAGTCGGGACCGCGGAAACCGCAACCCCACCGCTCTCCAGCGCCACCGTTGTCAATTGCCCTGTCTCAGTGATCTGACCCGGCAACAGGTTCATGGAAGGCGACCCGATGAACTGCGCAACAAATTCGTTGTCTGGTGTCTCGTACAGTTCCAACGGCGTACCCACCTGAGCGATGCCCTTGTTGGCGAGCACGACAATGCGGCTGGCCAGCGTCATCGCCTCGACCTGATCGTGGGTCACGTAGATCATGGTGCTGTCAGGCATTGCTTCCTTCAGGCGCGCAATCTCGATCCGCGTTGCCACGCGCAAGGCAGCGTCGAGGTTTGATAGCGGCTCGTCAAAAAGGTAAACTTTCGGGTCCCTCACGATAGCGCGTCCGATGGCAACGCGTTGCCGCTGTCCGCCCGACAGTGCTTTGGGCAGGCGATCCAGAAACGGTTCAAGTTGCAAAATGCGGGCGGCGCGATCAACGCCTGCATCAATTTCGGACGTAGGCATGTTGGCTATCTTCAGTGCAAACGCCATGTTTTCCCGGACGGTCATGTGCGGGTACAAGGCATAGCTTTGAAACACCATCGCGATGCCCCGCTGTGCGGGCGGGACATCGTTCATGACCTGACCTTCGATTTCCAGCGATCCGCCGGTAATCTTTTCCAATCCTGCGATCATCCGCAACAATGTGGACTTGCCACAGCCGGATGGTCCCACAAAGACGATCAATTCGCCCTGATCAATATCGAGGTTGATGTGTTTCAGAACGTCGACCGGGCCATAGGACTTGGCGACATCTGTGAGTTTGAGTTCAGACATTCTTTACCCCTTATCCCTGACCATCAGGCAAAACTGCGATGCATTCAGCATCACGTTGCTGGCGCCCTCGACGGAACCCAAATCCCGACCTATGGCGCGCCATTTGCCCTCGGGCAGCTCCACGTTTGTTGGATCACCGCCCAGGTTGAATGCGCAAAAGATCTGCTCGAATGCGTCCTCGCGCAGGAAGGTTAGAACAGGCCCGTTCTGGGCCATTTCCTTCTGCGCTCCGGACGCCAACGCCGAATGCGCGTGGCGCAGTGCAATCGCGCGCCGATAGTGGTGCAACATCGAGTGTGGATTTGTTTCCAACCGATCCACCGCATTCTCGGCTTGTACAGCGCTGACTGGCAGCCAGGGCTCTGCGACGCTGAACCCGGATTGCTCGTCTTGCGCAGCCCAAACCATAGGAGTACGACAACCATCGCGGCCTTTATACTCGGGCCAGAATTCTATTCCGTAGGGATCCTGCAGTCTTTCGAAGGGAACGTCTGCTTCGCCCAACCCAAGCTCCTCACCTTGATAGAGGCATGCGGACCCGCGCAGGCACATCATCAAAACTGCGTATTGACGGGTGGCCGCATCATCCAGGTTCCAGCGCGAGGCGTGGCGCTGCACATCGTGGTTAGAGAAGGCCCAGCATGGCCATGCATCGCCAGCTTTGGCCTCAAGCTGATCAAAAACCTGCTTTGCGTAGCTTGCGGTTAGTGCGCGTTTTTCAAGAAATTCAAAGGCATAGCACATGTGCATGCGCTTGTCGCCGGTGGTGTATTCCCCCATGATCTCAAGACCACGCTGTGCGTCTCCGACCTCACCCAGACAGGCCCGGCCTTCGTATTCATCCGTCAATGCGCGCAACCGCTCGAGAAAGGCAATATTCTCAGGTTGGCTCTTTGAGAACAAGTGATCCTGATGGTTGTATGGGTTCACGGCGGGGGCAATCGACGCATTGCGCTGATCCAAAGGCAGCGCTGGATTGTCGCGCAACGACTTGTCGTGAAAATAGAAATTGATGGTATCCAGTCGGAACCCATCCACACCCATATCAAGCCAAAACCGAGCGACATCCAGCAATGCATCCTGCACGTCTGTGCAGTGAAAATTCAGATCCGGCTGCGAGGCCAGAAAGTTGTGAAGGTAATACTGCAGTCTGCGGGAATCCCATTGCCAGGCCGAACCGCCAAAGATGGACAGCCAGTTGTTCGGCGGCGTACCATCTGGTTTGGGATCAGCCCAGACAAACCAGTCAGATCTTGGATTCTCTCGACTGCTGCGGCTTTCGCTGAACCAAGGGTGTTGATCTGACGTGTGTGACAGCACCAGATCGGTCATAACCTTCAAGCCCTGCGCATGGGCCTTATCCAGAAGATCACGAAAATCATCAAGGGTTCCGAACATCGGGTCAACATCGCGGTAATCGCTGACATCGTATCCGAAATCCTTCATTGGAGACTTGAAAAAGGGTGAAATCCAGATCGCGTCGACGCCCAGTGACGCGATGTAGCCCAGCCTTTCAGTGATGCCTTTCAGGTCTCCGATCCCATCCCCATTACTGTCCTGAAAGCTGCGCGGATAGATCTGATAGATCACCCCGCCATGCCACCAATCAGAGGACAGTTTGGTCGCTTTGGTTTGACTCAGGTTGTTCTGCACGTTCATCAGACGCCTCTACTTTACGGATCCGGCCAACAGGCCTCGGACCAGGTATTTTTGCATTGCGAAAAAGACCACCAGCGGCACAAAGATCGACACAAAGGCCGCCGTCGCCAGAATTTCCCAGTTCCCGCCTCGTGTGCCCAACAGCTCGACAATGCGGTTCGTCATAACTGTGGTCTGGCCCGTCGCATCGATCAGGAACACTTTGGCCACCAGCAGGTCATTCCAAGTCCACAGGAACTGGAAGATCGCGAATGAAGCGAGCGCTGGAAAGCTAAGGGGCAGGATGAGTTTGGTGAAAATCTGAAACTCGGTTGCACCGTCGACGCGGGCGTTTTCGATCAGATCACGCGGCAATCCAGCCATGTAATTGCGTAACAGATAGATCGCCAAGGGCATTCCAAACCCGGTATGGGCAAGCCAGACACCAAGATAGCCTTTGCCAATGCCGATATTCAGGTGGAATTTCAGCAAAGGGATAAGCGCCAGTTGAAGTGGGACGACCAACAATCCGACAACCGCCGCGATCAGCAAGGCCCGGCCAGGGAAATCCATCCAGGCAAGCGCATAGGCGGCAAACGCCGCGACGAGGATTGGAATAATCGTCGCCGGGATGGTCACCGTCAGCGTATTGAAGAACGCCTTGCCCATACTGTCTGTACTGCTCTGATCCAAAAGAACCTTTTGGTAGTTATCGAAGGTAAACTCGGGTGGCAGTTCAGCGGTAACAAAAATCCGCGGACCGCGATTGCCCGTGAACTCCTCAGTGTTTTCCATGCGGTATTCACCGTCGGCAGACACGGTGATGGTCCCACCCCGGCGCAACTCGGCCGTTTGGCCTGGCTCAAAAGCGTCAACATCGCGCGAGCTGATACCCCATTTCGAGATTGTGGCCTGCTGGTCGTCTCCAAACAACTGGCCTTCAATCACATAAACCCCGTTTTCCAGCACCTGCGTTTCCGGCGCGGCACTGCGTAGGGTCAGGTTTTGCTCGGACGGAAATAGCGAGCGCCACCAACCACTGGTTGCGATCTGATCCGCTGTTCGGAAGGATGAGATCAATAGCCCCAGTGTTGGCACGACCCACAGCACCACCAAAAAGATGACCGAGGCGTGGACAACCCACCTGAGCGCCGGTTTGGTTCCTGCAATATCGCTCATGCCCCTACTCCATTTCCTTGCGCGCATTGCGCACGTTCCAGACAAGGATTGGGGCCACCAGCAACATGATCACCATGGCCGAGGCCGAACCCACACCCCAATCGTTGGCCCGGAACAATTTGTCATACATGTAGTTGGCCAGCACCTGCGTCTCCCACTGACCATTGGTCATGGCAAAAACGATGTCGAAAACCTTGAGAACGGTGATTGTGATCGTCGTCCAGACCACCAGAATGGTCGTCTTGATCTGCGGCACCTTGATCTTGAAAAAGATCTGAAACGGGTTGGCGCCATCCAGGATCGCGGCTTCAATCGTTTCCTCAGGGATACCGCGCAATGCCGCCGACAGGATAACCATGGCAAACCCAGTTTGAATCCAGATCAAAACAACCATCAGAAACAAGCTGTTCCAGAACGGTACGGTCAACCACGTCTGCGGGTCGGTTCCACCGAAAAAGATGTAGAGCGCATTCAAAATCCCAATCTGGTCCTGCTCAGCAGGTCGCGAGTCATAAACCAGTTTCCATATTACTGATGCTCCGACAAAAGAGATCGCCATCGGCATAAAGATCAGCGATTTTGCAAAATTGCCCCACCTGATCCGGTCGGTCAGCTGCGCCACCAGCAATCCGAATGCTGTCGACATCGCGGGCACCACGATCAGCCACAACATATTGTTGCGCATCGCTTCCCAAAACTTCGGCTCAGCTGCCATTTGAACATAGTTGTCCAGGCCGACCCAGCGATAGCTGCCACCCGGAACACGCTCGGTCAGGGACAAGCGCAATGTCTCGACCACCGGGTAGGCCAGATAGAGGCCAAGGGCCGCCATCGCGGGGAACAGGAACAGCCAGGGGCGGATAATGTTCGCGCGATTGATATTGCGACCTGCGTTAGGACCGCGTGGCGGAAACAAGACTTTATCTATGAACTGATTGGATAGGTAGAAGTAGCCCACGCAACCCGACACGCCAATGGCGATGGTCAGCAGGCCCTGAAGTGCCGGTGTCATGACGCTCTCATCCGTTTTGAGGTGAAGGGCAGCCCAACGGCTGCCCCCAAACTGCGCTTACTTCGCCGCGTCCCAGGAAGACTGGATTTCGCCGGCTACGGTTGCCGCATCTTTGGCACCCGAGGAGTAGTCGACCATTCCTGTCCAGAACGTACCTGCACCCACGGCGCCCGGCATCAGGTCAGAGCCGTCAAACCGGAACGTCGTCGCGTTGGTCAGGATTTCCCCCTGCCCGCGCTGCGTGTCGTTCGAATAGTTATCTGGATTTGCGCCGAGATGTGGTGTCAGGAAACCATCCTGCGCCATCATGATTTCATGCGCGAAGGGGGTTTTCAGGAATTCCATGAACGCCTCGGCCGCTGGATTGGGGTTTGTGACCGTAAACAACGTCCCCGCCCCCAGCACCGGTGTGCCCAGATCCTTTTCGGCAAATGCCGGGAAATAGAAGAAATCGGCATCCGCACCCAATTCCGTCCCTTCTGGGAAGTATGCCGGAATGAACGATGCCTGACGGTGCATCATACATGCCGGCGGGCTGTCGAACAGACCTTTGGGGCTGTCACGGAAGTCGATGGCCGCAGTATCATCCGCATCGCCAACAACGTAGTCATCGTTGCGTGTGAAGGTGCCATATTCCTCGATCACGGCGATCACACGCGGATCGTCGAACTTCATCTCATTCGACACCCAGTCGTCGTAAACTTCTGGTGGCTGTGTGCGCAGCATCAGGTCTTCGACCCAGTCAGTTGCTGGCCACCCAGTCGCGCCGCCCGAAGCAAGACCAACACACAAAGGCGTTTCGCCGTCCGCAACCATCTGATCCATCAGCGCTTTGAAGGCTTCCATCGTTTCGGGCACTTCATACCCAAAATCTTCAAAATTCTCGGGGCTGTACCAGACCAGGGACTTGACGTTCACATTGAAGAAAAACCCATAGAAGCCATCCGCTCCTTCGGCATTTTCAAAAGTACCCAGGTCGACCCAGGATTGGCCGGCAGCAAAATTGTCCTTGATCCAATCGGCCGAACCATCTGCCAGTGGCGTCAGATAACCGTTCTTCGCCATGTTCGCAGCCAGACCAGGCTGTGGAAACACCGTGAGGTTCGGCGCGGAACCGGCAGCAGCATCAATCAGGATTTGCTGCTCCAGTGAGTCCGAGCCGACATAGCTGGAGTTCGAGCCGGTCGCTTCGTCGAAATAGGCTACTAGGTTCTCAAAGGACTTGCCTTCACCCGCCAGCCATGGCCCGAAAATGGTTAGACTTTCGCCGGACAGGTCATTTGCCTCGGCAAACGCACTGTATCCATCCCAATCAAAGCTGCCTTCGCCGACGGCATGAAGCAGTTCGCCTTCTGCCTGAACCGCCCCAGCCATCAAGGCGAGCGTCGCCGCACCTGCGTAAAGCGCGTGTTTCATAAATCTTCCTCCCAACGTTACCCTGCGCTTGATGAGACTCAATATTCAAAGCGCTTTGGATGGCGATTTTATCCGCTAACATTTTGCTCCTGTCAACAATCTGTTTGAAAAACTCATAACTATTAATAATTCAGGACAAGGTGGCAAAACAGGTTGACGCACGACAGAATTGCTCACAAAACAGATTTGAACCCTATTTGAAGGCGCTTTGAATACTAAGATGAACCTAAAGCAGCTGTCTGAAATTCTTGGCCTCTCGCAGACAACGGTCAGCCGCGCGCTGAACGGGTACCCTGAGGTTAGTGAGGATACCCGGGTGCGGGTTCAGGCTGCAGCGCAAAAACACGGTTATCGCCCAAACAGTCGCGCCAAGGGTTTGGCGACCGGCCGCTCCATGGTGATCGGTCATGTGATTCCCAGCTCGTCCAGGCACGAAATGGTTAACCCGATCTTCGGAGATTTTGTCGCCGGCGCCGTAAAAAAATACTCAGAGCATGGGTATGACATGATGTTTACCAATGCCGATGATACGTCGATTGAAGAAGCGTATCGCAGCCTGTTCCAGCGCGGCGCGGTAGACGGCGTTGTTCTGCAGGGCCCAAAGGTAGATGAACCCCGGATCGAGGTTCTAACGCGTATGGCAGTGCCCTTCATTGTCCATGGCCGCTCGACCGGAGTAGTCGGCCAGTATGACTGGATCGATGTGAACAACAAAAGCTCGTTTTTGCGCGCGACCCGGTTTCTGATCGATCTTGGCCATCGCCGGATCGCTCTGATCAACGGGCTTGAAGACATGGATTTTGCACAACGTCGCCGCGATGGGTTTCTCGAAGCTTTGCGTCAGGCCGGGTTGTCGCCCAACCCTGAACTGATGCGCAGCGCCGAGATGACAGAGGTTTATGGCCACCATGAAACCCGGGACATGCTTGGGCTGGATAACCCGCCCACGGCTATTTTGTGTTCCTCAATGATTTCAGCCATAGGCGTCCGGAGGGCACTAGATGAAAGTGGGCTGGAAATGGGTAAGGATGTGTCGGTGATCGCCCATGACGATGACCTGTCTTATCTCAAGAATGGACAGGATGTTCCGATCTTTACAGCAACGCGCTCATCCGTGCGCAATGCAGGCGAAATGGCCGCCGAAATGTTGATAGAGCGCATCCAATCTCCGGACGACCCTACGAAAACTAGATTGCTGGAAGCCGAACTGGTAGTTGGCAGATCAACTGGCCCCGCGCCCAACAGGATCTGAACATGAAATACTCACGCGCTGACTTTCCCAAAGATTTCCTCTTTGGCGTGGCAACTTCTGCGTACCAGATTGAAGGGCATGCCCAAGGCGGTGCCGGACAGACCCATTGGGACACGTTTGCAGCATCGCCCGGCAACGTGGTGCGAGGGGAAAACGGCGATCTGGCCTGCGACCACCTGAACCGGTTTGCCGAAGACTTTGATCTGGTGCGCGAGGCCGGGTTCGATTGTTATCGGTTTTCGACAAGTTGGGCGCGGGTGCTGCCCGAGGGGCACGGTCAAGTCAATCAGGCCGGTCTGGACTATTATGATCGCCTGGCTGACGCGCTGTTAGAGCGCGGCATCCGCCCCTGTGCGACCCTCTACCACTGGGAACTCCCCTCTCCGCTCGCCGATCTTGGCGGTTGGCGCAATCGGGATATTGCAGGTTGGTTTGCCGATTTTACCGAAGTCATAATGGGCCGTATCGGCGATCGCATGTACAGCGTTGCCCCGATCAACGAGCCGTGGTGCGTCAGCTGGCTGAGCCATTTTGAAGGGCACCACGCCCCCGGCCTGCGCGATGTCCGGGCCGCAGCCCGCGCGATGCACCATGTATTGCTCGCCCATGGCAGCGCTATTCAGGCAATGCGTGGTCTTGGGATGGGAAATCTGGGCGCCGTGTTCAATCTTGAATGGTCCGAACCTGCGGACAACAGCGCCGAGGCACGACGCGCCGCAGACCTCTATGACGGCATTTACAATCGATTCTTCCTTGGTGGCGTGTTCAACAAAGCCTATCCCGAAAATGTTCTGGAAGGTCTGGCGCCTTACCTGCCCTCTGGCTGGCAAAATGATTTTGAAACCATTGGTGCGCCGGTCGACTGGTGTGGGTTGAACTACTACACGCGCAAACTCATTGCCCCTACAAACACGGCCTGGCCAAGCTTGAAAGAGGTCCCTGGTCCGCTGCCTAAAACGCAAATGGGATGGGAAATCGACCCTGCCGCTCTGACCAGGTTCCTGACACGGACGCAGAAGGAATACACGGGCGACCTGCCAATTTACGTTACCGAAAACGGTATGGCCAGCCCGGAACGTCGGCAGGATGATGACCGTATCGACTATCTAAACCAGCACTTTTCGGCCGTTCAGGACGCATTGGATCAGGGTGTCCCGATCGACGGTTATTTTATCTGGTCATTGCTCGACAACTACGAATGGGCCTACGGGTACGAAAAGCGTTTTGGGTTGGTGGATGTGGATTTTGAAACTCTTGAAAGAAGACCCAAAGCGTCTTTCCAAGCGCTGAAGTCCGCACTCAAAACAACGGATCGTGTCGCGTTGCCTCTGGCACAACCTGCTGGTTCGGTTCATGAACACTGGAATCTGGTGGCGGATGTTGGTGGCACGAACACCCGCCTAGGTGTTGTCTCAAACGGTCTATTGACCGATCTTCGCAGACACCCCACCGGCACATTGCCCGATCTCCTGGATGCCCTGCACAGTTTGCGCGACGAGATTGGGACCGATCCTCAGGCCGTTGTCGCCGCCGGAGCAGGCCCGGTCAGGAGCGGAACTATTCGCCTGACCAACGCGAATCTGGATCTGTCCGAAGCAGAACTGCACGAAGCGACCGGCGCCAAACATACCTATGTGATCAACGATTTCACGGCAGCCGCATGGTCGGTCGCCGAAGTGACCAGCGCAGAGGTCGCCGTTTTGCAAGGGGAAGCCACCCCCCCGGCTGGCACACGACTGGTTGTCGGGCCCGGGACCGGGCTTGGCGTTGGGGCGCTGCTCTATTCAGAAGGTCATTATCATACCGTGTCCGGCGAAGGCGGGCATGTCGGTCTGTCGCCTCGTCATCGCGAAGAAGTTGAAATTTTCGACGCAGCCCGTCGCATCGCGCCAAATAGCTTTTTTGGTGACAGTCTGGCGCTGGAAGCCGAGATGTTTCTAAGTGGCACTGGGCTGCCGATCTTATACCAGGCCACAGGTATGGCGGCCGGTCAATGCGATACACCGCTCAGGTCCGCAAAAGAAATCTTGCAAGATGCGCGCAGCGGGGCTGATGCCGTGGCGGCGCAAGCGGCCCAGATCTTCACGACGCATCTTGGTGCTTTGATGGGTGACATGGCTGTCACTCTGATGCCTACAGGGGGCGTATTTCTGGTCGGTGGCGTCGCGGAAAAAAACCGCTGGTTGTTTGGCCGTGAGTTTCGCGAGGCGTTTAACGGCGGTGGCCGTTTTAGTGAGCTGCGTCAGTCAATGAACCTTTATGTTTCAGAGCAACCTGAATTTGGCATTGTTGGCGCTAACAACTTCTGCAAAAATGCGCTTATGCGGTAAGCTTGCCGCCTCATACATATTTCAGAAGAGGACCCCGGGATGATCCTGTGCTGCGGTGAAGCCCTGATCGACATGATCGCCGAACCAACGGTTTCGGGCGCAAACGGTTTTGTTCCGCATTCCGGTGGGGCGATCTTCAATACGGCCATTGCGTTGGGACGGTTGGGTGCGCCGGTGGGAATGCTGACGGGGCTGTCTTCGGACATGTTCGGACAACAATTGGCAGATGCGTTACAGGCCAGCCACGTGGATGCATCGCATGTCATCACCTCAGACCGCCCCACGACCCTGGCCTTTGTCCAACTGCAGGACGGGCAAGCCTCGTACAATTTTGTTGACGAAAACACCGCAGGTCGGATGCTGCAAGCCGAAGATATGCCGACCCAACTTTCGTCTGTGTCCGCGCTGTATTTCGGCGGAATCAGCCTGGCTTGCGAACCTTGCGCCGACGCCTATGCCGCCCTGTTGCATCGCCATGGATCAGAAAGCGCGGTTATGCTGGACCCGAATATCCGGCCCGGGTTTATCAAGGACCAGACCCGGTATCGCACACGCCTGAACCGCATGATAGCGCAGGCCGACATGATCAAAGTATCTGACGAGGATTTGGACTGGATTATCCCGGGCCCCGAAAGCCACGCTGAAAAGGTGCCACTGTTGCTTCAGGCTGGGCCTTCGGTGGTCATTGTCACACGGGGCGGCGATGGGGCAACGGGGTATCTGGCGGATGGCACTGAAACCTCTGTTCCAGTGAAGCCCGTGCAGGTCGTGGACACAGTCGGCGCGGGCGACACTTTTAATGCAGGGGTTCTTGCAGAACTACACCGATCGGGCCACCTGAGCAAATCCGGCTTACTTGGTCTGACGGCCGACACTTTGCGCGCAGCCCTTGCGTTAGGCACCAAAATTGCCGGGGTAACCGTATCCCGGGCCGGGGCAAACCCACCGTGGGCTCATGAGCTTTGATCTGATGAGGCAAGCACAATGAAAAGATCCGACATCAACCGCATCAAAGCTGAGGCCCATAGCTTCATCCAGTCTTTTGGGTTTGCTCTACCACCGTTCGCGGACTGGTCTCCGAAACAAATGCGCGGCCCCAAGGCGGAAAGTATCCGCGAACGCGGGTTGGGCTGGGACATCACCGACTATGGTCAGGGAAAATTTGATGACCTCGGTCTATTCCTGTTCACCCTGCGCAACGGAGACGTTGGCGACCTGAACCAAGGTCGTGGTATGCTATACGCTGAAAAGCTTTTGATTTCACGTGATAAACAGCTGTCACCGATGCACCGTCATGTCATCAAGGCCGAGGATATTATCAATCGCGGTGGTGGTGATCTGGTCATGGAAGTTCATGCATCGAACCCAGATGGGGACGTCGATCGCGACAACCCCGTGACTGTCCCAAGCGATGGCTGCCCAGTGACAATTCAGCCGGGCGAACTCCTGCGTTTGAAACCCGGCGCAAGCGTGACGCTGATGCCCGGCATTTGGCATGCTTTCTGGGCGGAACACGGCGATTGCCTCATCGGAGAGGTTTCTACCGTTAACGATGACCGCACGGACAACGTTTTCGAAGAGCCAATCCCCCGCTTTGCGACGATCGAGGAAGATACTGATCCCGATTTCCTGCTGGTCGCCGACTACTGACCCAAGCTTGAAGCTGGGTATATTTGCGACGCAACTCCTCTTGTCATTTCCGACTCTTTTTGTCAGATAACGTGTGACCCAGTCAGATCCCTCGGAATCACGCCCGGTCAAGGACCAGAGACCGAGAGACGATCATGACAAAAACACTCACCGACCTATTGGCCATGGATACTATCGCCAGCCGCCACGGATGTGCGCTGAAGCCAAAGTTGCGGCAGGCAATTGAGGCCGCCCTCAGATTCCCAGCCCACGCAGCATCACCGCGGCGTGAAACCCCAATCGCCGAATGCGATCTGCCCGAAAACGTTCAAAGCCTGTCCAGCCATTCAGTAAAAACGGAAAGGCGGCGCGCATGAGTTTCTCCACCTCCGGACAAAGCGAAGCGCGCGCACCCAATGCATTGCGGGATTTCGATGGTTTCGAACGGGGCCTTCTTCCCGTCATGCGGCATTTCATCCTCAGCTTTTCGGAGCCCACAACCCAAGCCTGGCAACATGCATACTCGGTCGCAATCGAAAAGTGGGGGCACGATCAGGGCCTCAATCTTGCGCACCTTGTTTTCAAAGTCATCAAGGCCGCCTTGCATTGCCGCACTGACGGGCTGGCTTTCAAAGATCCTCTGAGCCTGGAAGACCGGCGGGAAGTCACTTGTGATGAGAGAGCGTTGCTGAAAATGCTACATCACATGCGACGCGATGAAACACCCGCTGCGCGAGACGCCGTTGGTCAGGTTACCGGTGGGTATCCCGATGCACATCTGATTCAAGCCGGGCTGACATTGGCCAGCCGGTTTCCCATCAGCGGCGATCACCAAAGGCAATCGACACGACGCCTTTTCTACGTGTGGTTCAGTGACGCCGCGCTGGCAATGACCTGACGCTTGACAATCGATGCGACACCAGACTAGCTGGCCGGGATGGTTCCCTTAGGTTCTCCTTGGGGATGAAAATGGGAATGCGGTGCGGCCCACGACAATCGGGCCAATTCCGTGACTGCCCCCGCAACTGTAGGCGGTGAGCGACGCCAAATCACCACTGGCCCAGAGGGTCGGGAAGGTTGGCCAAGCGACGACCCGCAAGTCAGGAGACCTGCCATCAGATGTTCAACCAACCCGGGGCGGGGCGTCCTGGAAGGAGGCTATGATGGCGCGTCTGCGTGTTCACAAGACTTGCACTTTCTGTCCGCATTTTTTGAGTGGCGGGGACTGCTATGTCCGATACTCCTGACCACTTTGTACTAATCTGCTCAACCTGCCAGGGACCAGTGGCGGCTGAAACAGCGCAAAAACTGCTGGATGAGCAGCTGCCAACCGGATTTGCGACGCGACTGATCGCATGCATGGCAGGGTGTGAACGGCCCATGACTGTTGGCCTACAGGCGAAGCAGAAAGCGCAGTATCTTTTCGGTGAAATCACAAGCCTAAAAGATCTGACCGCAGTGGCCGAGTTTGCCCATCAGTATCTCGACAGTGAGGACGGTTGGACCAGCGCGTCCGAGCGCCCGCCTGCCCTGCTCACCAAAACACTCTCGCGGTTGCCATGTTTGCCTGCCAAGGACGGGTCATGAGCTTTTTAACCGCCGAAGGCCTTGGATATTATGCATTGAATGGCGACGTCCTGCTTCAGGACGTGTCCTTCAATCTCGACGAGGGCGCGGTTCTTGCCATCGCCGGACCAAACGGTGCCGGGAAAACCACCCTCTTGAACCTGTTATGCGGTGTTGAACGGCTTGCCCTGGGCGATGTGCGTATCCGCAACCAAAGCCTACGTAGCTTGTCAGCGCAGCAAAGGGCGCGGACCATTGCCGTGGTCGGCCAACAGGAATTGCCGGACGGCCGCTTGAGGCTGCGGGACTACGTTGCACTGGGCCAAATACCCATTCAGGCTGACCGGTCAGCGGCTGACCACAAAGCAGATCTGGACCGGGTTCTTGCGATAACCGAGCTGACCCATTTGGCCGGTAAATCAATGCGGATGCTGTCAGGCGGCGAACGGCAGCGCGCACATATTGCGCGCGCGCTGGCGCAAAACCCGTCGCTGCTGTTTCTGGACGAACCAACCAATCACCTGGATCCGGACGCCAAGGGGCATATGCTCTCATTGGTCGCAAATTTGGGTGTGACAGTGGTCATGATTGTCCACGATCTGGTCATGATCCCCGAGTTTGCCACCCATGTTGCGTTGATGAAAACCACCCGTCTGACAGGGTTCGGGCCTGTGACTGAAGTGCTGACCCCGGATCGCGTCCGGGACACCTTTGGAGTGGACTATTTGTGCTTCCAGCATGAAGGCCGCTTGATCCCGGCACTCGACATCCGAAAACGAAAACTGACATCATAACAGGAGCTTATCATGATGCAGAAACTCTGGCCTGTGGCGTTGATCACCGGCCTGGCCAACGGTGCAGCCGCGCACGAAATGTCCGTGGACAACTGCGGTGAGCCATTGGTGTTTGACACAATGCCCGAGCGGTTGGTTGTGCACGATATGAATATGACCGACATGGCCTTTGCGTTGGGTCTGCAAGACAAGATTGTTGGTCTGACCGGGATCACGGGTTGGTACAAAACCAGCCCAGATTTTGATGCGCTGCGCGGCGAAATCCCTGAACTTGCCCCAAAATACCCCACGATCGAGAATTTGGTGGCTGTCGAGCCGGATCTGTTCTTCGCCGGTTGGTACTATGGCATGAAGCCAGGTGGCGACGTGACGCCCGACACGTTGGCGCCCTTTGGCATCAAAACCATGATCCTGACAGAAAGCTGCGTGCATCTGGACAAGGATCGCCCCGACGCCAGCATGAACCTTCTGTTTGACGATGTATTGCGCCTGGGCAAGGTCATGCATGTTGAAGACAAGGCCGAAGCGCTGGTCGCCGAATGGAAAGATCAGCTATCGGGCATCGAAACACGGACCGCTGCTCTGGCAAAACCTCGTGTCTTCCTGTTGGACGGTCCGGCGGATGCGCCCTTTACCGCAGGCAAGTTTGCCATACCTGACGCGATGATCGCTGCCGCCGGTGGCGAAAACGTCACCCACGATCTGGACACCAGCTGGGGCCGCACCTCGTGGGAAGCTGTTGCCGCATCAAACCCCGAGTTTCTGGTGTTGTTGGACTACCAAACCGGCAATGGAGCGGCGGACACGTTCGAATTTCTTCAGGACCATCCAGTGATGTCGCAAACCGATGCGGTCAAGAACGAGCGCTGGATCGGGTTGCGATACGAAGAACTGACGCCCGGGCCGGCGAATATCGAAGCGATCGAGAAAATGGCGCGGGCGATGCACCCGGAAATCAACTGACATGGGCCATACAGGCCGGATAGTAGGACTGGGGGCGGTCGTTCTGACCGCCCTTTTGCTGTTGTCCACGATCTATGGCACCACACCGATCCCAGTTTCGGACGTGTTGGCAGCCATCGGGTTGGGAACGGGCCTGACCGAAGGTGAAATGTCGCCCCTGCACCGAATAGTCTTCGACCTGCGCTTGCCGCGCGCCTTGTTTGCGGCCGTCATTGGCGCAGGTTTGGGCGTTGTCGGCGTGGTGTTGCAAACCACGACACGCAATGATCTGGCGGACCCGTTCCTTTTTGGACTGTCTTCAGGCGCGGCGGCTGGGGCTGTTTTGGTCATCACCGTCACTGGTGATGTACTGGGCATCTGGACCTTGCCCCTTGCTGCATTTTGCGGCGGTTTGATTGCATCCGCTATCGTGCTTGCGCTGGTTCAGGGGCTGCGCACCAGCGCGCCAGAAAAGCTGATCCTAGCTGGCCTGGCCGTTTCGTTCCTGTTTTCGGCAATCACAAATTACCTGATTTTTGCGGGCGACAGCCGCGCTGCACATTCGGTGATCTTCTGGATGCTTGGCGGGCTGGGGCTGGCCCGGTGGGAGACGTTTCCGCTGGTGCTGATCGGGCTTGGGCTGATCCTTGGCTACGCATTGTACCGCAGCCGCTGGCTGGATGCGCTGCTGACCGGAGATTTCACGGCCGCCACATTGGGCATTCCGGTTCAGGGTTTGCGCTTTCGCATGTTCTTCGTGGCGGCTTTGGCAACGGCAAGTTTCGTTTCGGTTGCCGGGGTAATCGGGTTCGTTGGCCTCATGGTGCCCCATATCGCACGTGGGATCGCCGGAACCCTGCACCGTAACCTGCTGATTGCATCCGCAATCGTAGGGGCAATCCTGCTTACCCTCTCCGATATTCTGTCGCGCCTTTTGCTGGCGCCACAGGAACTGCCCGTTGGGATCGTTACGACATCCATCGGATCGCTGTTTGTGTTTTTGTACTTGTTCAAATCAGCACGTACCGACTGAAGATCTCGGTTCGAACCCGGCCAGAGACAACTCGATCAGGACAAATTGCTGGCCAACAACAGCTGGATCAACGGGTTTGGAAAACGCCGCCGAAATGTCACCGCATGAAAGTTCTCTTTGATGCGCGGATGCTCCTGCGCCTCAACCAGCCGCCCCGAGGACAGCTCATCCTGAACCACAATCGGCGCGACCAGGGCCAGCCCGATATCTTCCCGGGCCAAAAGACGCATCATCGCCATGTCATCAACCTCGGCCGCAATCTGCGGGCGTACCGCAAGACGGCTGGCCATTGCGTCAAATGCCGTGCGGACACTATTGTTGGTGGTCGGCAGAATGAAAGGGTGTTCCGCCAGCAAATCTTTGATCGCGCGCTTCGGGTCCAGCCGGGCCGGAGTACCCACAATACTTACGGGTTGTTCTGCTAGATGATGGGTTTCGAATTTGGTCAAGCTGTCGCTTGCAGGTTCATGATTCATCAAAACCAGATCGAAATTCAGCGTTTCCAACCCTTCGAGTAATTCGCTTGGGCTGCCTGAACGCAAGATGACCTCAACATCGGTTCGCCCTAAAATAGGCCGCAGAAACCCGATCTGAAAGTTCCGTGACAAGGTCGCCTGAGCGCCGACACGCAGCGCTTGCCTTGTGTTTCCTGCGTCTTGCAAAGTGGCCACAAGTTCTTGGCCGGTTGCGAAAATTGCGTCCGCATGGTCCAGCGCAATGCGGCCCGCTTCGGTCAGGTGCAGCTTGCGACCCCGGCGTTCGAATAGAGGGTGCCCCAGACGTTCTTCAAGATCCTTGATCTGAACTGACAAAGCAGATTGCGACAGGTTCAAACGTTGTGCTGTACGGGTCAGGTTCCCGTCATGTGCGACGGCCCAAAAATACCTCAGGTGATGATAATTCAACGGCATGTCGTTCTAATTAATAGAATGATACAAACCAAACAATGAATTTTTAATAATCATTCTTACGAAATATGTCCTGCTAGGCGGGCTAATGCAGCCTGAAACCTTGAGGGACCCACATCATGAGCCACTTGTTTCTTCCATTGCTGAGCCCTTTGTTCTTACTGGCCTCAGCCTGGTATGCCAGCAAACATCCGGGTTTGCGCCCCGGCATAGTCCCAAAGCTGTCAGAATGGTCGGCCTTGGCAGCGTTTGCAGTGTCGGCCTTGGCGGCTTTGTTGTTGATCACTCAAGGCGCGGGGACATCCGGCTTGATCGGATTGTGGGGAATCGGCCTGTCTATACGTCTGGACGCGGTCAGCGCCATAATGCTGGTTCTGGTCAGTTTCATCGGCTGGATTGTCCTTCGGTATTCCGCAACCTACATGGACGGAGAATCCCGTCAGGGCGCCTTTATGGGCTGGATGTCCGCCACGCTGGCAGCGGTTTTGCTGCTGGTGATGTCGGGCAATCTAAGCCAATTGCTAGCGGCCTGGGTTGTGACAAGCCTGACGTTGCACAAGCTCTTGCTGTTCTATCCAGACCGCACCACGGCGCAACGCGCCGCCCGCAAAAAGGCAGTCGTCGCCCGGATCAGTGAACTCTCATTGGCGGGTGCTGTACTACTGCTGGTTTTGGTCTATGGCACCTCGGACATCGCCACGATCTTATCCTCGGCGCAGCCCACAGCACTGACAATAACCGCCGCGCTGCTGATTGCTATCGCGGCTGTCCTGGCGTCAGCGCAATTCCCAATTCATGGCTGGTTAACGGAAGTTATGGAGGCCCCTACGCCGGTTTCCGCCCTGTTGCACGCTGGCGTCATCAATGCTGGCGGGTTCCTGTTGATCCGGTTTGCCGATGTCATGCTGGTGGCGCCGGGGATCATGGCTTCATTGGTTATGTTAGGCGGGTTCACCGCGCTGTTCGGCGGTCTCGTGATGCTGACACAACCTGCCGTCAAAACATCACTAGCCTGGTCTACCATTGCGCAGATGGCGTTCATGATCATGCAATGCGGGTTGGCCCTGTTTCCACTGGCGCTGCTGCATATCGTGGCACATTCCCTCTACAAGGCGCACGCCTTCCTCAGCGCTGGTGAGGCTGTGCGCAATGTGGCCGCAACGCGCAAACCCGGCCCGGTTGCAGTGCCAAGCCCAAGAAATGTGCTGCAGGCATTTGTGATTGGAATTCTCATATACGGCGTGGTTGCCGCGGTCTTTGGCATCGACGGAAAGTCAATTCAGGCGATCGCTCTGGGTGTGATCTTGATCTTTGGCGTCGCGTATTTGCTGGCGCAGGGCTTTGCCGATGCCGCACCTGGCGCACTGACGCACCGCACTGTGATCTATGCAAGTGTCACCTCGGTTAGTTACTTCGTGCTCCAAATGGCCGCGCAACACCTGACTGCAGGAACTCTACCAACAACCCCTGCCCCCGGTCCCTTGGAATGGGCCCTGATCATTCTCGCCTTGGTCAGCTTTGGCGCTGTTGCGCTAGCACAATCCACCTTCCCGCTTTGGGCATCGCATCCGGCTGCCGCCGGTTTACGGGTCCATCTTTCGAACGGGCTGTACGCAAACGCAATTTTTGATCGGCTGCTGGACGGATGGTCCAGGCACCGGGCCGCGTGAAAGGACCACTTGAGATGTATATGAAACACGAAAGCTATCCCGCCGCTCTTTTGGAACTCGTCGCAATTGCCAATGATGCTGTCCGTCAGATACCACCACTGTTCCCACTTGCGTCAAGCGTTGCCGTGAACCCGTTCCTTGGACACCAAGACGAGAGTTTGGCCGTGGCCGCGGCCCGTCTGGGACGGGTGGCGGGCCAACGTATCACACCAGATCGGTCAGTTTGGGCACAAAAGCTCAGGACAGGTGAACTGTTGGATGCTGATCTGGTCGGCGCGCGCACGGCCATCGACACTCCGTTTGATGTTCCCAGTCTTGAGGACCTGAAGGCTGCATTGGGCGCAGAACCTGCACCTATGGCAGCGTTGCCTACAGTTGCTGAACTTGCCACCGAAGTATCGGGCGTCGGTTGGTCGGGATTGATTGAGGAACGGATTGGTGCTTGGGCGGCCAGTCACTTTGATCAAGGGCAAGCGCTGTGGCAGCCCGCCCGGACAGGCGGGGCGTTCAGTGCATGGCGTGACTTTGCCTCGCGTGATCTGACACTTGAAATTCATGGGCTAAAAGGGTTCGGCGCCTTTGTGGCCGGGACCAACAGATCACAATGGCGCGCCATTGGCCGGGCCTGTGAAACCCTTGGTGTGACGCCGGGCTCGGCAGGCACAGCCTTTCATCGCTGGCTCATCACGTTGGGCGGTTGGGCGCAGTATGCGCGCTACCTTTTGTGGCAGGCCGAACTTGCAGGGCAGACCGAAACGACAACGACGGAACTACTGGCCATTCGGCTGGTGTTTGAAGAGGCGTTGTTCAATCAATATCGGGATCAAATCTCGGCCCGTTGGGTCGAAACAATCGCTCAGCACGAAGCACCTATTACCCCGACCCGAGACTTGGCTATCGACGCGATCTGGCAAGACGCTACAGAACGGGCGCAGCAAAGGAAGCTTGGCGAAGCTCTGACGGCGCATCACCCTCGCAAAACTGAAGGACGCCCATTGGTTCAGGCTGCGTTTTGTATCGACGTACGGTCTGAAGTGTTCCGCCGTGCGCTTGAAGCACAGGGCGCCGGTATTGAGACAATTGGCTTTGCCGGATTTTTTGGGCTGGCCAGTGCTCATAAGGCCGCCGGATCAGATGTGACCGAGCTGCGCGGACCGGTCCTGTTGAACCCAAATGTCACCTCAACCGCGGCGGAGGATCAGCACGCTGATCTCAAACGTCGGTACACGGCGCGGGCCAAGCGTGCTTGGGGTCGGTTCAAACTGGCAGCAGTATCGTCGTTCGCCTTTGTCGAAGCCACCGGCCCCGTTTACGCCGGGAAACTATTGCGCGATGCGATGGGTCCGAAGAATGGGACTGGCCGGATCGATCCCGCCCCGCAATTGGACCCGTCAATTGATCTGGCAACGCGTGTTGATATGGCCAAATCCATACTGACAGCGATGTCACTGACCGATAATTTCGCGCCAATTGTCATGCTGACTGGCCATGGTGCGGATGTCACGAACAACCCGCACGAAAGCGCGTTGCAATGCGGCGCCTGCGGAGGGCATGCAGGGGACGTCAGCGCGCGTCTATTGGCTGGCTTGTTAAATGACGGCGCGGTGCGTGACGGGTTGCGTGCGGCAGGCATCGATATTCCGACAGATACGCTGTTCCTGCCAGCGTTGCATCATACGACAACCGATGAGGTGACTCTATTCGATCAGGATATCGGTAAGGGTGCGCAGGCAGAGGAAATTCAAAATCTGAAAGGTTGGTTACAGTCAGCCGGACGTTTGGCGCGGACCGAACGCGCCGACCGACTGCCGCGTGCAACCAAATCGGACGGCATCGCGCGCCGCGCCGTGGATTGGGCCGAGTTGCGCCCGGAATGGGGATTGGCCGGATGCCGGGCCTTCATCGCGGCCCCGCGCAATCGGACCGACGGGGTCGGTCTCGCTGGGCAATCATTCCTTCATAGTTATGACTGGCGCGCAGACGAAGGTTTTGGAGTTTTGGAACTGATTATGACCGCGCCAGTCGTGGTCGCCAGCTGGATCAGCTTGCAATATTACGGCTCGACCGTCGCACCCAAACTGTTTGGTGGCGGCAACAAGCTGTTGCACAACGTTGTCGGTGGTATCGGCGTGGTTGAAGGAAATGGCGGGTCATTGCGGCCCGGGCTGCCATGGCAGTCGGTTCATGATGGCGAAAACCTGCAGCATGAGCCGCTGCGCCTGTCCGTTATCATCGAAGCCCCGATTGAAGCTATGAATGGCATCCTAGAACGGCATTCGGGTGTTAAGGCTCTGTTTGATAATCGCTGGCTACACTTGATTGCAATGGATGAGAACGGCGATTTGGCATGGCGCTATCATCGCGACCTGGAATGGGTCCCGATGACAAGCAGTGCTGAGGAACATCAAACTATAGCCGCAGAATAGTTGTGCCAGTTGGTTGGTCCCGACGCGTCCCCCGGACCAACTTCACACCGCAGAGCGCGAAAAAGTCAGAACAGTGCCTTTTAGAAATCCAGGCCCAGATCGACTGTCCGCACAGAATGCGTCAGCGCACCGGATGAGATATAGTCCACCCCGGTTGCAGCAATGGATGCGATTCGGTCGAGTGTCACATTGCCGCTAGCCTCGGTCCTGATACGTCCGTCCACCATGGAAACCGCCTCGCGCAGCGTGTCATCGTCCATATTGTCCAGCAACACCACCGAGGCACCACCTACTTCAAGCACTTCTGCCAGTTGGTCCAGCCGGTCCACCTCGATCTCCACAGCCATCATATGACTGGCTTGCGCCTTCGCGGCATCCAATACTTGGCGGATGCCACCCGCTGCGACGATGTGGTTGTCCTTTATCAAAATTGCATCGGATAGCGAGTAGCGATGATTGAAGCCACCGCCATGCAGCACTGCCAGCTTTTCAACCATCCGAAGCCCCGGCGTTGTCTTGCGGGTGCAAGTCACGCGGGCCGAAGTACCTTTGGTTTGTTCAACGAATGCTGCCGTCTGCGTTGCAATTCCGGTCAGCCGACCGGCGAAGTTCAAGGCGACCCGCTCACCCGACAGGATGGACGCGGCAGATCCCGAGATGGTCATAAGGTTATCGCCTTTACGGCATGCAGCCCCATCCTGAGCATGTGCACTTACTTCAAGCGAAGGATCAACCAACCGAAAGGCAATCTCCGCCACTTGCATACCCGAAACAACCGCATCCTCGCGTGCGTTCAGCCGTGCTTGGTAGGTTATGCCATCGGGAATAACAGCGCGTGTCGTCACATCGCCATAGCTGCCGAGGTCTTCCATCAACGCAGCCTTGATCATCGGTTCGAGGACAAGATCAGGCAGGTTTGAGAAACTCATGTTAGCTCCTTGCAGGCCTGGGCCCGAATGGTGAGTGCATCGGACAGGTACATCCGAGACCGTTTGCCGGGCCCTTGGGTCGTTTCCGGAAAATCGGATCGCTCGTGGGCGCCGCGGCTTTCTTCGCGGACCAAGGCACCTGCGGCAATCAAGGTCGCGGTGGCGCACATATTGCGGAATTGCTGGCAATCGCCATGTTCCGCCTCAAGCGCTTCGATTACTTGCAACGCCCGCGTCAACCCTGCGCGGTCTCGCACCACCCCGACATCTTGCGTCATGCTCTTGCGCAGGTCTTCAACCGCTTTGGCCTTGTTGGGCGACTTACCGTCGGCAAATTGAACTTCGATTAAATCCGCATCTGCAACGGGTGGTAAAGTGTCCGCTATGCCGTCAGCACAGATTCGGGCGTAGACCAACGCTTCTAACAGGCCATTCGACGCTAATCTGTTTGCCCCGTGCAATCCCGTTGATGAGGCCTCGCCACACACCCACAAGCTACCAAGACTGGCACGACCTTCAGTGTCGGTCGCGATCCCGCCCATGTGGTAATGCGCGGCCGGCGCTACAGGGATCGGGTCTCTTGCGGGGTCGATGTTATTGCGAGCACAGTAGCTAGCAACAGACGGGAACAGGTCTTTGACCCGCTCGCCCAAGGCTGCGCGCGTGTCCAGCATGGGCCGGTTCCCGGCCTGAACCTCCGCAAAGATGGCGCGGGCAACAACGTCCCGTGGGGCAAGTTCTGCGTCTGGGTGCATGGCCTGCATAAAACGCGCGCCGTGTTTGTTGATAAGAACAGCGCCTTCCCCGCGCAGGGCCTCGGTCGCCAAGGGTGCAGGATCTTCGCCCACGTCCATCGCGGTGGGGTGAAATTGGACAAATTCGGCGTCCGCAATCAACGCACCGGCCCGCGCGGCCATGCCGATAACCTGCCCGCGAATACGTGGGGGATTGGTTGTTAGTGCATAAAGACCACCAGACCCGCCGCCCGCCAACAACACCGCCGGGGCCCGCAATGTCACGGTCTGCGAACCATCCTCGGAAGCGTCCTGAACCGCGACGCCCGTCACCTGCCCGTCCGACACGGCCAATCCAACGGCAATTGTGCCCTCGAGAACCTGAATAGATGGCGTTTCCCGGACACGATCAATCAAGGCAGCCATGATCTCACTGCCAGCTTGATCGCCCTTGACCCGCACAACACGGGCGAAACTATGGGCGGCTTCACGGGACAGAACATAGCCGCCATCTTCCGAGCGATCGAAAGGTGTGCCCATCGTCGTCAAGTCGAGAACGTAGTCGCGTGCTTCGCGGGTCACCAGATCTGCAACATCGGGCACGACGGTTCCTGCCCCGGCTTTTACAGTGTCTTCTGCGTGGCTTTCCGGACTGTCCGCACTGTCCATCGCTGCGGCCACGCCACCTTGGGCCCATACGGAACTGGCCCCTTCGCCCAACGGATCAGGTGAGATCACAGCAACGGGTCGCGGCGCCAGTTTCAGCGCGGCATAGAGCGCACCAAGCCCGGCCCCTACGATAACAACCCGGTCCGTCGTGATTTCGGTCATTTTCGATCAGAGACCAAGCTTGCGTGACAGATCAATCATCGCTTGCACCGACTTACGCGCCTTGTCAGCGACATCTCCGTCGACCTCGACCTGACCTTCCATCGTGTGCAAAACGTAAAGAATCTTTTCCAGCGTGATTTTCTTCATGTAGGGGCACATGTTGCAGGGTCCGACAAATTCGACCTCTGGCAACTCATCGGCAATGTTCGACGCCATCGAACATTCTGTGATCAGCATCGCGCGCTCGGGCTTTTTGTCGTGCACATACTTGATAATACCGCTGGTGGATCCCGAAAAATCGGCCTCGGCCACAACATCCGGCGTACATTCCGGGTGGGCAATCAATTGCGTGCCGGGGTTCCACTCTCTGAAATCGCGCAGATCTTTTGCCGTGTATTGCTCGTGCACAATGCAAGAGCCGGGCCAATATACAACGTTCTTGTGGCTTTCATTGGCGACGTTTTGCGCCAGATACTGGTCAGGCGTCATGATGACCGTATCGCTGTCCATCGCATTCACGATCTGAACTGCGTTGGACGACGTGCAACAGATGTCCGAGGCGGCTTTGACCTCGGCCGTAGTGTTTACATAAGAGACAACGGGTGCGCCTGGGTATTTGGCGCGCATCTCTTCAACCCCATCGGCCGTGATCGATTCTGCTAGCGAGCAGCCGGCGGCCATGTCTGGCATCAGCACGGTCTTTTGCGGGCTCAATATCTTCGACGTCTCAGCCATAAAATGCACACCCGCCTGAACGATCACGTCCTCTTTGACGTCGCTGGCTTTCATGGCGAGCTGCAGGCTGTCGCCAACAAAGTCGGACACGCCGTGGAAGATCTCGGGTGTCATGTAATTATGCCCAAGGATCATCGCGTTGCGCTCTTTCTTTAGCGCATTGATTGCACGGACATAGGGCGCATAGATTGCCCAATCCGGCGGGCTGATCACCCGGTCCATGCGCGCATATATATCCTGCATCTCTGCGGCCAGCGTGGCCGAAGGGGCAAGGTCATAGACGTCTGTCAGAACGGACCGAACATGTGTAATATCGAGCAACGGACGAGCCACCTTTTCAGTTTTCGTGTGCCTGGCGGGCTACATAAAAACATAGGCGTATCCGATAGAGTTTAAATCCGAAACCGGAAATTTCGACGTTAGCGCTAAGTTAAGCTGGCAAATCCATAGATGGCAGGAAACGCCCGGAGTGCATCAGGCATTCCGGGCGATTTGGTCACCCAAGGATGCCCGGCAGGCGCAAACCGTGTTCCCGGGCGCAATCTTTGGCGATGTCGTAACCTGCGTCCGCATGGCGCCAAACCCCTGAGGCGGGATCGTTCCACAAAACCCGCTCCAACCGTTTGGCGGCGGCGTCGGTTCCGTCTGCACAGATCACCACGCCCGCATGTTGGCTGAACCCCATGCCAACGCCACCGCCATGATGCAGCGACACCCAGGTTGCGCCAGAGGCTGTATTGACCAAGGCATTCAGGAGCGGCCAGTCAGAAACAGCATCCGAGCCATCTTTCATCGCTTCGGTCTCGCGATTGGGCGAGGCGACCGAGCCACTGTCCAGATGATCCCGCCCGATGACAACGGGGGCTTTCAACTCGCCAGTGCGCACCATTTCATTGAACGCCAACCCCGCTTTGTGGCGGTCACCCAACCCGATCCAGCAGATCCGCGCGGGCAGACCCTGAAACGCGATGCGGTCCCGCGCCATCTTCAACCAGTTATGCAGGTGAGCGTTCTCGGGGAATAATTCCTTCATTTTGGCGTCGGTCTTGTAGATATCTTCTGGGTCGCCTGAAAGGGCGCACCAGCGGAACGGGCCAACACCTCTACAAAACAGCGGGCGGATATAGGCGGGCACAAAGCCGGGGAAGGCAAAGGCATTCTCCAGTCCCTCATCCTGCGCCACCTGTCGGATATTGTTGCCATAATCCAACGTCGGCACACCCACGTTCCAGAAGTCCACCATCGCAGAAACATGCTGTTTCATCGAGGCGCGCGCGGCTTTTTCAACCGATTTCGGATCGCTTTCGCGCTTGTCTTTCCATTGCGCCATGGTCCAACCCAACGGAAGATACCCGTTCACCGGATCATGGGCCGAGGTTTGGTCGGTAACGATATCGGGCCGCATCCCGCCCGCCTGCATCCGGTTATAGATTTCCGGGAAAATTTCAGCCGCGTTGCCCAGCAGACCCACCGACTTTGCCTCGCCCGCCTTGGTCCAACGGTCGATCAACTCAAGGGCTTCGTCCAGCGTTTCGGCTTTTTCATCAAGGTACTTGGTGCGCAGCCGGAAATCGATGCTGTCGGGGTTGCACTCAACGGCCAGACAGCAGGCCCCGGCGAATACGGCGGCCAGCGGTTGCGCACCGCCCATGCCGCCCAAGCCTCCGGTCAGGATCCATTTCCCAGTCAGGTCACAATCATAATGCTGTCGCCCGGCTTCGGCAAAGGTCTCATAAGTGCCCTGCACGATGCCTTGCGTTCCGATATAGATCCACGAACCCGCCGTCATCTGGCCGTACATCATCAGGCCCTTCTTATCGAGCTCATTGAAGTGGTCCCAGTTGGCCCAATGCGGCACAAGGTTAGAGTTCGCAATCAGCACGCGGGGCGCGTCTGAGTGGGTTCGGACAATGGCGACGGGCTTGCCGGACTGAACCACCAGCGTTTCGTCGTCTTCCAACTCTTTCAGACTGGCGACAATCGTATCAAAATCCTTCCACGTCCGCGCAGCGCGGCCAATGCCACCATAGACCACCAGCTCATGCGGGTTCTCGGCCACATCAGGATGAAGGTTGTTCATCAGCATCCGCATCGGCGCTTCGGTCATCCAGCTTTTGGCATTCAGTTCCGGGCCAGTGGGTGGATAAACGTGACGGGTGTTTTTGCGAGGATCGGTCATGGGGCAAGCTCCAATGCTGTATCTTGGATGGCGTCCAGAATGTCGGTGAGCCAGCGGCGCAGGCGGGTGGCTTTTTCTAGATCATAAGTCCAGGGCGGGGCCTCTGCGGTCAGATAAGTGGATTGGGCCAGCTCCATCTGAATAGCGTGGATACCCTCGGATGGGCGACCATAGTGTCGCGTGGTCCAGCCTCCTCGAAAACGCCCGTTCAAGACCGTGCTGTAGGGCGATGAGGCAGCAAACTCATGGGCAATGGTCTCGATGTCCGGCGCACAAGTGGCACCACCGTCTGTGCCAATATTCATATCTGGCAGTTTACCGTCGAACAGGAAGGGAATGCGGCTGCGGATTGAATGACAGTCATAAAGCACCGCAGTCCCATGGATCGCTCTCACACGCTCCAGCTCTGCTTCAAGTGCTGTATGATACGGGCTGTGGAACGCATCGCGCCGATCTGAGATATCCTGCTCCGAAGGAGGAACATCCCAGATGTCCCGCCCGTCAAAATCGGTCAAAGGCACCAGTGTCGTCGTGTTCTGCCCAGGATAAAGCGACACACCTGAGGGGTCACGATTCGCGTCGATCACATAGCGGTGGAACATCGCCCTGACCGTCGTCGTATCCGCCAAAAGGCCATCGTAAAGACTGTGAATATGCCAATCCGTATCCGTCAGCTCCTTGCCACGGGCGTTCAGTTTGGCCTTGATCACAGGCGGCACATAAGTACCGGTGTGCGGTAGGCCAAGAACCACTGGGCCGGTGCCCCGTGTGATTTCGACGGGGTTCGTCATGCGCCAAGATCCGGCATGGTGATCCCCGTGCCTTGGGCAATCTCGCCGCTGCCAATCAGGGTCGCGGCGGCCTCGATATCCGGGGCGACATAACGGTCATCTTCCAGAACTGGAACAACCGCGCGCAGGCGAGCCATAACGCCCTGCAGCGCGTCGCTGGTTGGCAAAGGTGAGCGAAATTCGACACCTTGTGTGGCGCAAAGCAGCTCGACCCCCAGAATGCGTTCTAAATTGGTCACCATCTGCCCCAACCGGCGGGCACCATGGGCAGCCATGGACACATGGTCCTCTTGATTGGCCGAGGTTGGCGTACTGTCAGTGACGCAGGGATTGGCCAGATGCTTGTTCTCGCTCATCAGCGCGGCAGTGGTCACCTCGGCGATCATATAGCCTGAATTCAACCCGGGGTTGGGGGTCAGGAAAGGCGGCAGATCAAAGCTCAGCACCGGATCAACGATCAGGGCAATGCGCCGCTGCGCGATAGCTCCGATTTCTGCCAGGGCCAGCGCGATCATATCGGCGGCAAAACCCACCGGCTCGGCGTGGAAGTTCCCGCCCGATACGATCAGCCCCGCTTTGGACAAGACCAGAGGATTGTCCGTGGCCGCATTGGCTTCAATCTCAAGCGTTGTCGCCGCTTGACGCAAAACATCCATCGCTGCACCGACGACCTGAGGCTGGCAGCGAATGCAATAGGGATCCTGCACGCGTGTATCGCCGTCCCGATGGCTTTCACGGATAACAGATCCGGCCAGGAGGGCACGCATGGTTGCCCCGGCTTCGATCTGACCGCGATGACCGCGCAAGCTGTGAATCTCGGGCTGCAGCGGAGCAGTTGAGCCCATAATCGCATCGGTGGTCAGGGCCGAGGTGACCAGAGCGCTTTGCGCCGCCTGCCAGGCTCCAAACAGACCGGCCAACGCAAAAGCGGTGGAGAACTGCGTACCATTGATCAGCGCCAGCCCTTCCTTGGGGCCCAGTTCAACCGGGTTCAAACCAGCTGCCGCTAGGGCCGCGTCGCCGGGCATCACGTTACCTTTGAACTCGGCCTCTCCAGCACCCATCATGACAGCAGCCATATGCGAAAGGGGCGCCAGATCACCCGAAGCCCCAACCGAGCCCTGCGCCGGGATCACGGGCGTAACGCCTTTGGCTAGCATTGCCTCTAGAAGGTCAATCAATTCCAACCGTACACCTGATGCACCACGCCCAAGGCTGAGCAGCTTTAACACCATCATCAATCGCGCATGTGCACGCGGGATCGCTGGCCCAACACCACAGCAATGGCTGAGGATCAGGTTGCGCTGCAGGGTCGCAGTATCCTCGGGTGCGATCTTGACGCTGGCCAGTTTGCCAAAGCCAGTATTGACGCCGTAGACCGCCGCATCGCCAGCTGCTGCGGCGGCGATGCTTTGATGCGCAGCCTCAATCGCAGGGCGGCAAGTCGCATCCAAACGCACGGCGCATTCTTTGCGGAATACCTGTTCAAGTTGCTGTAAAGAAACAGTGCCGGGGGTCAGCGTCAGACTTGTCACAGATCACCTCCGGTAATGCGGGTATGCAACGGATTAAAGCCAATGCGATACGACAGTTCGGCCGGGTGGGTTACGTTCCAAACGGCCAGATCGGCGCGCAAACCCGGGGCGATCTGACCGCAATCTGACAGACCCAAGGCGCGAGCCGCGTGGGCCGTGACTCCTTGCAAGGCTTCTTCGGGCGTCATACGAAACAGCGTGCATCCCATATTCATAGCCAAAAGCAATGAGGTCATCGGAGCCGATCCCGGGTTGCAATCCGTGGCCAACGCCATGGGCACGCCTGCTGCTCGCAGCAGATCAATTGGCGGTGCCTGTGTTTCGCGCAACGTGTAGAAAGCACCCGGAAGGATCACGGCAACGGTGCCTGCTTTGGCCATGGCGTCAACGTCGTCCTGATCGAGATATTCGATGTGATCCGCTGACAATGCGCCGTAGTTCGCTGCCAGTTTCGCCCCACCCAGGTTCGATAGTTGCTCGGCGTGCAGTTTGACAGGTAGTCCCAGTTCTTTGGCAACCTCGAACAGCGGCACCAATTGCTCGGGCAAGAACGCGATGCCTTCGCAGAACGCGTCCACGGCATCCACTAACCCCTGCGCATGAGCCTCTTTCAGTGTCGGGATGCACACCTCAGCGATATACGCCTCTGCCCTGCCATTGAATTCGTCGGGCACAGCATGCGCGCCAAGAAAGCTGGTCACGACACGGATGGGACGATGGCTCGGCAAGGCCCGTGCGGCGCGAAGCATGGTCAACTCGGTATCCCGGTCCAAACCATAGCCGGATTTGACCTCTATGACCGACACACCTTCGGCCAGCATCGCATCGACACGCGGCAGGGCCTGCGCGATCAGGTCGTCTACACTGGCTGCGCGCGTGGCTTTCACGGTCGAGATGATACCACCGCCAGCGCGCGCCACCTCTTCGTAACTGGCCCCGTTCAGGCGCATCTCGAACTCAACGGCGCGGTGGCTGCCGTGGACCACGTGTGTGTGACAGTCGATCAGCGCAGGCGTCACCAAACGCCCTTCCAGCGCGATTCGGGGTCGATCCGCATATTTGTCCGGTAGGTCTTCTTGGGGCCCAACCCAGACGATACGCTCATTCTCAACCGCTATCGCCGCACGCTCAATCAGCCCGTAGGGCACCGACCCGCCGATCATCGTCGCGGCGTTCAGATCTGAAAATACGCGAACTTGCGTCTGCATTCGACTCAGAGCCCCTCTGCAATTCTCTCTTTTCTAGTACAAATCATTATGTAATATGTCTATGCATAAAATGAGGTAAAAATGTCTGCCATCTTCGCAAAGCACGCCCTGCTGGATACGGGCTGGGTGACCAACCTGCGGTTAGAAATCGATGCTGGGCACATTTCGTCCCTGCAAAAAGACAGCGTGGCGCAACCCGGAGATATCACGGCGGACACGTTGTTACCGGCAATGGCCAATCTTCATAGCCACGCGTTTCAACGGGCAATGGCCGGGATGACGGAACACCGCATGGTCGGGCGCGACAGTTTCTGGACCTGGCGAGAGCTGATGTATCGCTTTACCGCTCACCTGAACCCCGATCAGATCCAGACGATTGCGGCGCTGGTCTACATGGAAATGCAGGAGGCTGGGTTTGCATCGGTCGGCGAGTTTCACTACCTCCATCACCAACCCGACGGCACACCTTATGATCGGTTGGGCGAGTTGTCGGACCGGATCATGGCCGCCGCAGCCGAGACCGGGATTGGCCTGACTCATTTGCCGGTTCTCTACACCTATTCGGGCGCGCACGAAAAACCACTGGAAGCTGCTCAGAAACGCTTTGGCAACAACGTCAGCCGTTTTTGTGTGCTGGTCGACCAGGCCAAAGATGCTCTCTCATCCCTGCCCAAGGATTGTCGGCTTGGGATTGCACCCCATTCCTTGCGAGCCACCTCGCCGCACGACCTGGCTGCCGTCTTAAAGACCCATTCGGCGGGGCCCATTCATATCCATATTGCTGAGCAACCTAAAGAAGTTGCGGAAATTGAAGCAGAGCTGGGTGCGCGACCCGTCGAATGGCTGCTGAACAATGCCCCCGTCAATTCTAAGTGGTGCCTGATCCACGCTACCCACATGACCGACCGTGAAACTCAAAACATGGCTGCCAGCGGTGCGGTCGCCGGGTTGTGCCCGATCACCGAGGCAAATCTTGGCGACGGTCCCTTTAACGGTGCAAACTATCTTATGTCAGGCGGGGCGTTTGGCATCGGGTCCGATTCTAATGTTCTGATCTCATTGACCGAAGAACTGCGCATGCTTGAATATTCGCAGCGGCTGCGGGATCTGTCGCGAAACGTAATGGTTCGTGGCGAAGGATCTGTCGGGCACTCGCTCTATTGCGGGGCAGCTATTGGAGGCGCGCAGGCTTTGGGTCGGTCCGCAGGACAGATCGCAGAAGGCATGCTGGCTGATCTGGTTGCTATCGACAGTCGGGATCAATCCTTGTGTTGCCTAAAACCCGAACAGCTTCTGGATGGTTTTGTCTTTGCCGCAAGGGGTCACGTGGTAACGGACCTGTGGTCGGCCGGCCGTCATCGTGTCAAAGAGGGCCGGCATGTTGACCGAGACAGGATCGTTGCCCGATACAGGACGGTGATGACCCATCTGATGGCTTGCCTCTAAATGGTGCAATCAATCCTTTGCACACGCCCTATTTCCCGACATATTAATAATATGTCTACTATTATAAGCAAGAACCACACGTGACAGAGCCAAAGAGTATCGGATTCCAGGGTATCCGTGACGAAGTCATCGAGCGCATCCAGACACGGGTGTGGCCGCAAGGCAGCCTGCTTCCGACCGAGTTAGAACTGGCCGCCGAGTTTGGTTGTGCCAGGGCAACCGTAAACCGGGCGCTACGCGAACTGGCTGAACAAGGTATCGTGACCCGCAAACGCAAAGGCGGGACACGGGTTGTTACGACGCCGGTGAAACAGGCCAAGTTGCCCATCACTGTTGTGCGTCAAACCATCGAAGACATGAACGCGCAATACCGTTACGCTCTTGTGAGCCGGACGCTGATTGACTGCCCGGCCTGGTTGCAGGCAAAGCTTGGAATCCCCGAAGGGGCAAAGGTGCTGCGTCTGCAATGCATGCATCACGCCGACAACCGCCCTTTTCAGTTCGAAGAACGCTGGATCAACGTCAGCGCGGTTCCACATGTGGTGGCTGAGGATTTTCTGACCGTTAGTCCAAATGAATGGTTGTTGGCCGAAGTGCCCTTTTCAAACGCGGAAATCTCATTTTCCGCTGTTCCCGCCGAAGGGCAGCTGCAAGATTTTTTGTCGGTCTCATCAGGAACGCCTTTGTTTCAGTTGGAACGCACAACATGGTTCCGAAACGATCCCGTGACATTTGTGCGCATGACCTTTCACCAGGGATATCGGATGCGGACAACGTATTAATTTTGTCGAAGCGGCATCAACCTCACGGCATTTGATCTGGCCGGACCCGTAACCTTACTCTGGCCAGGGAAGTGAGTAGCATTTAACGTTGGTGAAGAACTTCATCGCCTCGATGACGCCTTCCTTGACACCATTGCCGCTGTCCTTGATGCCGCCGAACGGAGACATCTCGGTGCGGTATCCGGGTTGTTCCCAGATGTTGCAGGTGCCGACATCGAGACCATTGATAAAAGCAATCGCGCGGTTCAGGTCGTTGGTACAAACGCCGGATGACAAGCCAAATGCCGTCCCGTTTGAAATCGCCATCACCGCCTGATCATCGTCGGGGACGCGGACAATCGGAATTACCGGACCAAAGGTCTCTTCCATCACCAACTCATTATCATGAGGAACTTTATCGACAACAACCGGGGGCAACAGCGCGCCCTGACGACCCGGATGGTACAGGATTTCAGCCCCCCGCGCAGCCGCATCAGTCACGCGCTTGTCGAACAACGCGGCAGCTTCGGCGTGGATCACACATCCCAGCTGAGTTTCGGGGTTTTGTGGATCGCCAAAACGGATGGCTTTGGCTTTCTCCAAAACCATCGGCGCAAACCTGTCAGCGACACTTTCCTGAACCAAAATACGTTTGATCGCGGTACAGCGTTGACCTGAGTTGCCGGTTGCCCCCGCCACTGCGATGGCAGCAGCCCGTTCCAAGTCTGCATCATCAAGATCGTCTAATACGATCAATGGATCGTTTCCGCCCAACTCTAAGGCCTGACGCTTGTAACCGGCTTTGGAAGCGATCAGTTTACCGATAGGAACACCACCAGTGAAAGTGATGATATCGATGTAATCGTTCGTAATCATCTCGTCACCAATGTCATCTGGCCAACCAGTAACCACCTGGAACATCTCGGGCGGCAAGCCCGCCTCGTATAGGATATCGGCCAGTGCCAGCGCCGTCAGAGGCGTCAACTCGGTGGGCTTGCAGACCATACAATTGTTCGTGGCAATCGACGGCGCAATCTTGTGGCTAACCATATTCAATGGGTGATTGAAGGGGGTAATGGCGCTGATGGCCTTAACCGGTTCGCGTTTGGTGAATATCTTTCGGGCCTTGCCGTTTTGGGTCAGGTCGCAGGAATAAACCTGGCCATCGTCAACAAGCGCTTGCGACGCGGCAAACTGAAAAACATCTTCCGCGCGCTTTGTCTCATGGACGGCATGTTGGTGGCAGATGCCCAGCTCTAACGTCAGCCACTTGTCCAGATACGCGCGCCTCTCTCCGATCAGTTCGGCTGTCCGCTGCAATATCTGGCTGCGTTCGAACCGGGTCAGACCAGAGGTGTAGTTGGCAGCAATTTCAAACGCCTGTTGTGCATGTTCAGCCTTGCCCGCGGGAACTGTGCCAATCACTTCGTTAGTATAGGGATAGTGAACAGGAATGGTGTCTTCGGTGAAAACAACCTTTCCGCCAATGCGCATACCTTCGTTACGAATTTCGGCCGTCATTGCGCGTATGTCCTTACCTGAAAAACCAACCGCTGTTCGAGATCGAAAGCGTTTATTGGCTTTGTGTGCCGGGACAAAAATGATCAGATGGCCGTGCTTTTCAACAAGAAAATTGCCACCCAAGCCAATGCGCGCTACCCACTATAGTCAAACCCCGTAGCGCGCCATGAACATGTCGACCGCCTGCAACGCGACCTCACCTATCTCAGCTTCGGTAAAGCTGTTCTGGATTCCAAAGGCTGCGCGTGTCCAAATGCGCACTTTGCAAAGCTCCGAGAATTGTTCCGCCGCAATATGAACATCCTCGACCGCCAATTCGCCCTTGGCCACGGCCTTTTCCAGATACTCTGCCATCTGGCGCTGGCCGTTCTGAGGACCCGCCTCATAAAACGCTCGTCCCAATTCCGGGAATCTGTCGCGCTCGGCGACGCAGATACGAAACACCTGTTGGGCAAAATCGGACACAAGAAAACTGGTTAATTGCGTCGCAGCGATCGACAAAACCTCACGCGCGGGTTTGGTTTCGTCGATCATCGAGATGACCCGATCCGCCATGCGGCTGCATTCGGTTTGTGCTACTTCCATGAACAACAAGCGTTTGTCGGGGAAATAACTGTAGAGCGTCGCTTTGGAGACTCCCGCCGCACGCGCGATGTCATCCACGCTTGCGCCTTCAAACCCATCCGCCATGAAAACCTCTCGGGCCCCGCGCAGAACCTGGTCGAATTTTCGGCCGGTGCGCAGGATGGCGGCGGTCTGGGTCATGTCATCTCCTCAGATTTTGAATGGATTGAGCTTATAAACCGATCAGTTCAGACACAAGGATTCTCAGCGAAATTCGGGCGGCTCACGCAGAGTTCATTATTTTGGTGGCCCAATTGCACCTTTGCACTAAGCCCACCAAATATATGGCACATCCGATCCGCGGCGGTTGCGCCAAGCACAATCCGTGTTAGGACGTTTCGCATGGTCGATATCTTTTTACGCACACTTCCTTTCTTTGCGATCATCGGCCTGGGATATTGGGCCGGGCGAACCCGGTTTTTTACCGCAGAAGCCACAGCATATCTCACAAAATTCGTTTTCTATTTTGCTCTCTCGGCGATGCTGTTTCGCTTTGCTTCCACGCTACCATTTGCCGAGATATTCAATGGCCGATTGATGCTGGGGTACCTGATCGGGACTGCTGCGGTTTACGCCTTGGCAACCTTCGTGGCCTGGATGCGGGGTCTCGACATACCCACCGCTGCGGTCGAGGCGCAATGTGCGGCGATTGGAAATGTCGGCTTTCTAGGCCTACCCATGCTGGCGCTGCTGTTTACCGAGGCTGCGATAGGGCCCGTCATGCTGGTGTTAACAGTGGATCTGGTGGTCTTTTCATCGCTTATCGTCATCCTGATCAATGGAGGTCGAGATGGAAAGCTGACACCTGCCACGTTTCGACTGATCGGGTTGGGCCTGCTAAAAAACCCGATGATAGTATCTATTTCCGCAGGCCTCATCTGGTCTGCATTTCAAGTGCCCGTTCCGGCACCTCTGAATAACTTCCTGACTATCCTTGGTGGCGCTGCGACGCCCGGCGCATTGTTCGCGATCGGTGCCTCGCTTGCCGGCAAGTCAGCGGAACGGGTCCAAGTCGCTGCCTGGCTTAGCTTTTGCAAACTGGTCATCCATCCGGCCTGCGTTGCTGTTGTTTTGATCTGGTTGATCCCTATCGATCCCTTCCCGGCAGCGGTTGCCATCGCAGCGGCTGCGTTGCCTGTTGCAGGCAATGTCTACATGCTGGCGGCGCATTACGGGATCGCACCACACCGTGCATCAGCAGCGATATTGTTGTCGACCATCGCCAGTATTTTGACAATTCCGCTGGTTATCGCTTGGGTTGGAACACCCTGATCGGCACCATTGCGAAAAAAGCCCGCCGCCCAAGACGCGCGGACTTTACGCGAGGACGTTGGATCGTTAGCCATATCGCGACACTAATGTAAGGACGATGCCTGATGGAAACCCTATCGGAAAATGCCTGTTTCGGTGGCGTGCAAGGCGTATACCGCCATGCCTCAGCTGCCTGCCAGTGCGACATGACCTTTGGTCTGTTTCTGCCAGTCGAGGCCAAGGATGGGCCGGTTCCAATCCTTTGGTATCTGTCGGGCCTAACTTGCACCCATGAAAACGCCATGACCAAAGCCGGGGCGCAGGCCTGGGCGGCCGAGCAAGGTATCGCCGTTGTTTTTTCAGACACATCGCCGCGCGGCGAAGGTGTTGCTGATCACGACGATTATGACCTGGGTCAGGGTGCCGGATTCTATGTCAACGCAACGCAGGGTCCCTGGGCCCCACATTTCAACATGTGGGACTATGTTGCCGAAGAACTGCCCGCATTACTGGTCGAAAACTTTGCGATAGACAGCGATCGTCAGGCGATCACCGGGCATTCCATGGGCGGGCACGGAGCGCTGACGCTGGCAATGAACCTGCCAGGACGGTTCCGCTCGGTCTCGGCCTTTGCGCCGATTTCCAACCCCACCGGCGCTGATTGGGGGCGCAAGCAGCTAAGCGCCTACCTGGGTGGGGATGAGGCACTTTGGGCCAAACACGACGCGTCGGTGATGATGAAACAGACCGGTTTTGACGGCCCGGTCCTGATCGACACAGGGGCCAATGACCAGTTTATCGATCTGTTGCGTCCCGAAGCGCTCGCCAACGCCATTGCCGAACGTCGCCAGCAAGCGATCTATCGTCTGCAACCCGGCTACGATCACTCGTATTTCTTTGTGTCCACGTTCATGGAAGACCACGTCACCTTCCACGCCGAGGCGCTATACGGAGACTAAGAGATGAGCGAGTATGACTATGACCTGATCATCATCGGCTCCGGCCCTTCGGGGCGAGCCGCGGCAATTCAGGCCGGCAAGCTGCAACGGCGTGTTCTGGTCATTGATCGTCAGGATCGGTTGGGGGGCGTTTCCGTCCACACGGGCACGATCCCGTCCAAAACACTTCGCGAAACTGTCCTGAACCTGTCGGGTTGGCGCGAGCGCAGTTTTTATGGCCGTTCTTACCGGGTCAAAGATCAAATCCGCGCCGAAGATCTGAAGGCCAGGCTGCATATGACACTCGACCACGAGGTCGACGTGTTAGAACATCAATTCAATCGAAACCATGTCGAAACCCTGAATGGCTTTGCTAAATTCATTGGACAGCACGAGGTCGAGGTGGCAACAGACGCCGGTGAATCAACGCGTCTGACAGCGGCCAAGTTTCTGATCGCGACCGGTACAAAGACCTATCGGCCGGATTACGTGCCCTTCAACGGCAAGACCATTGTTGACGGCGACACTTTTCTGGAAATGGCTGAAATCCCCCGCTCTCTCGTGGTGATCGGAGCCGGGGTGATCGGCGTTGAATATGCTACCATGTTCTCTGCCTTGGATGTGCGGGTCACGTTGATCGAACCACGTGATACCTTCCTCGATTTTATCGATAGCCGGTTGATCCATGATTTCACCCACCAAATCCGCGAAAACGGCGTAGATCTGCGATTGGGATCGGCCGTCGAAAAGATTGAAGACGCTGGCAGCCATGTTGAAGTCACATTGGACAATGGACGGCACGTTCGGGGCGAAATGCTGCTGTTTGCAGCCGGGCGCATGGGGGCTACGTCAGCTCTCAATCTGGATTCCGTTGGGCTGGAAACCGATCACCGCAACCGCATCAGTGTGGACCGCAAAACCTATCAGACAACGGTGCCGCATATCTATGCAACCGGTGATGTGATCGGGCACCCGTCGCTTGCGTCAACATCATTGCAGCAAGGTCGTGTGGCAGCTTGCCATGCGCTGGACACCCCGACATTGCCGGAAAGCCCATGGTACCCCTATGGGATTTATTCGGTGCCTGAAATTTCCACCTGCGGTATGTCCGAAGAAGAACTGCAGGAACGTGGCATCCCCTACGAAGTCGGCGTGGCACGATTTCGCGAAACCTCGCGCGGGCATATCATGGGGTTGGAACATGGCATGTTGAAAATGCTGTTCTCGTTGAAAACCCGACGGGTTCTGGGTGTGCAGATCGTGGGTGAGGGCGCGACCGAGCTGATCCATATTGCGCAGGCGGTGTTGAACCTGAAAGGCACTGTGGATTACTTCGTGCAGAACACGTTCAACTATCCGACCCTGGCAGAAGCCTATAAGATCGCCGGCCTAGACGCGTTCAATCGCATGCCGATCCCCGAAGAATTCAAGGTGCGCAAGAAAGCCGACGAACCCACCAAGAAAGAGGCCAAGAAAGCGTGACCACGCTCTACATCGACGGAGATGCCTGTCCCGTAAAGGCCGAGGCCGAGCGGGTGGCCACAAGGCACAAAGTGCCAATTGCGCTGGTCTCAAACGGTGGGCTGCGGCCTTCGGCCAATCCTTTGGTACAAGTCGTAATTGTCGCGGAAGGTGCAGATGAGGCAGATAAATGGATCGCGGACCGCTGCGGCACAGGTGATGTAGTGGTCACATCAGACATCCCTCTGGCGGCGAAATGTGTTGAATCCGGTGCGCGAGTCCTACGCCCGAATGGTGAGGCGTTCACACAGGCCAATATTGGCCAGCAGCTGGCGATGCGGGATCTTATGGCCGACCTGCGCGCAGCCAATCCGCTGGGTGCTGGCGGCGGCGGCAAACCCTTTGGCAAGGCTGACCGGTCCCGCTTTCTAGACGCATTGGAAAGGGAATTGCGAGCCTCGCAGCGCCAGTAGCAACCCTGCAAAAATCGTCAAATACCGGAATTTCTGGCGGCTTTCGCTTGCGTCTGATTGCGGCAACCTCAACACTCGCCCGGGACAACACAGCGGGTTTGAGCACGGAGCGTAGACTATGAAGGTGAAAAACGATCACTATCGGTCGATCTGGTGGGACAAAACGGCTGGTGAGGTTCGGATTATCGACCAGCGATGGCTACCGCATCAGTTTCGAATTGTGACCCTGAAATCCCTCGACGAATTCGCGACGGCAATCCGCGACATGTGGGTCAGGGGCGCGCCGTTGATCGGTGCGACCGCTGCCTTCGGAATCGCCGAACAAATGTCGCGAGACAGCTCGGACGCCGCGTTTGAAGCCGCTTACGACGTCCTGCACGCCACGCGACCCACAGCCATCAACCTCCGATGGGCGCTGGACAGGTGCCGCGCGGCACTGATGCCTCTGGCCGTCAGTGACCGTGTCGATCAGGCCTGGACCCTAGCACAGCACATCGCTGATGAAGATGTCGAGATCAATGCATCGATTGGCCGGCACGGTTTAGAGCTGATCAAGGAGATTGCAGCGCGCAAACCCAAGGGCGAACCAGTCCGCCTGCTGACCCACTGCAACGCGGGCTGGCTCGCAACGGTGGACTGGGGTACAGCAACTAGCCCTATGTATCACGCGCATGAGGCAGGTATTCCGGTCCACATCTGGGTCGATGAAACTCGGCCCCGCAATCAGGGGGCGCTGACCTCATGGGAACTGGGCGAGCACGGCATTCCGCATCGATATATCGTGGACAATGCGGGCGGGCATCTGATGCAGCACGGGCAAGTCGATGCGGTAATCACCGGCACCGACAGAACCACAGCGCAAGGGGATGTGTGCAACAAAATCGGCACATATCTGAAAGCACTTGCGGCCCACGACAACGGGGTACCGTTTTACGTCGCCCTACCATCGCCAACAATCGACTGGACCGTACGGGACGGCGTGGCCGAAATCCCGATCGAGGAACGCGATCAGCGCGAGGTGACTCATGTGATGGGCGTTGACGATCAGGGAACTGTCGAAGATGTGCGCGTTGCGCCGGACAGGACCGAGGGCGGCAATCCTGCCTTTGATGTCACCCCGAACCGGCTTGTTACAGGCCTAATCACCGAACGCGGCGTGTGCGACGCCTCGGCAAAGGGACTGTCCGCGCTGTTTCCCGACCGGGCGGGTTAACCAACGCTGACGGTTTATGCCGCCACCGTTGCGCCGCGGTTCTCGCGGATTGGCAGGTGAACGATCGCACTGAACGCACCGATGGCAACACCGATCCACCACACCGTGGTGTAGTCGCCATATTGGTCATACATGCGGCCACCCAACCAGACGCCCAAAAAACTGCCAACCTGATGGCTGAAGAAGATAATGCCGTAAAGTGTTCCCATGTAACGCAGACCGTAGAGATGCGCGACCAGACCAGATGTCAGAGGAACGGTTGCCAACCAAAGCGACCCCATGACCAGCGAGAAAGCAATCACCGAAAGTGGTGTAATCGGAAACACGATGAACAACGCCGCCGCAATTGTGCGCCCGGTGTAGACGGCCGCCAGCAGGTACTTCTTTGGGAAATGATTTCCTGCCCAACCTGCCAGTAAAGTGCCGCCAATATTGGCCAATCCAATCAATGAGATCGAGACGGCACCCAACGCGGATGTCGAGGTGATACCGATCGAATGCAGAACGCCCCCCGGTTGGATCGGACCACACATCTCGGTCACGAAGGCAGGAAAATGCGCGGTGATAAAGCCTAGCTGATACCCGCAACTGAAAAACCCCACGAAGATCAACGCATAGGACGGGTCGCGAATTGCTTTGCCCAAAATCTGGGCCATGCTTTCTTCCAGCTCGGCCTTGCTGACAGGCTGCGGTGCACGCATGAACGGCAGTGTCAGGACGAGTGCCAAAACCGCAATTGCAAAGACAATGAAGACTTGTTGCCAAGGCAGGAATGTCAGCAACCATTCCGCAATCGGAGCACCGAGAACCTGACCAAAGCTGCCGGCTGCGGTGACAATGGCAAGCGACATGGACCGGTTTTCGTCAGACGATGCCCGGCCCACCACGGCCAGAACCACGCCAAACCCGGTCCCGGCGATACCAAATCCGACAAGCCAGGCGTACATCTGGTGTTCAAACGGCGTAACGGACCACGCCGAAAGCACCATCCCTGCGGCATAGACCAACGCGCCCAGAACGATCGCGCGGCGATCGCCCACCTTTTCAGCGATTGCCGCAAAGATCGGCTGTCCAATCCCCCAAGCCAGGTTCTGAATCGCGATGGCCATCGAGAAATCGGTACGCAGCCAGCCGAATTCCTCCGCTATCGGGATCTGGAACACGCCGAATGAGCCACGCACAGCAAAGTTCACCGTGATGATGATGCAGGCGACAATCAGGATTGGATTCATCAGGCGAACGGATTGCGGCATTTGACCCTCGGGGCATTCGTATGATGGAAGTTACTGGTTTTGGTGAAGGCGTCAAATCAGCAGATTTGCGGTCACGGATAAGCAAATTTGATGCCTTGGGAGATTTGGCTGCTTTTCAAGTGGCAAGTCCAACGCTAAGGCTCAGACCTATGACGGATCTGATTTCGCTTTATGAGGCCCGCATCGCCGACGGATCATTGACCCGAGATGATGCGCAGGAGGCCGTTCTGCCGCATTTCGAGCGCATTCGAAAAGCATTGGCCGAACCGGTCAAACGCAGTCTCTTTCGCAAGGCTCCGCCTGCACCCGAAGGATTGTATCTGTGGGGCGGTGTTGGGCGTGGAAAATCCATGTTGATGGATATGTTCGTCGACAATTTGACAGACATTCCGGCAAGACGCGTTCATTTCCATGCGTTTATGCAGGAAATCCACGCCGGAATGCACAAGGCGCGACAGGACGGGGTCGAGGACGCTTTGGGACCCGTGGCGCAGGATGTCTTGAAATCCGTGCGTTTGCTGGCTTTTGATGAAATGCAAATCACCGATATCACTGATGCGATGATTGTCGGGCGCTTGTTCGATATGTTGCACAAGGGCGGCGTGGTGATAGTCACAACGTCCAACCGCCATCCGGACGGCTTGTACAAGGACGGCCTGAACCGACAACTGTTCCTGCCATTCATTGCTCATATCAAGGAACAACTTCAGGTTTGGGAACTGGTGTCACCCACCGATTATCGACAGAATCGGCTGGAAGGCGCACCGGTCTATTTTACTCCGATCGGCCCAGAGGCGCGTCAGAGTATTCGTAGTGTGTGGACGGATCTTGCGGGTGGTCCAGCTGATCCGCTGGTGCTGCAGGTCAAGGGGCGTGCCGTTGAATTGCCCCAATTCCGCAACGGAGTGGCACGCGCCTCGTTCTATGATCTGTGCGGACGTATGCTGGGGCCAGCCGATTACCTCGCCATCGCTGAAGAGGTGAAGGTTCTGGTCCTCGAGGATATCCCACGACTGTCCCGCAACAATTTTAACGAGGCCAAACGGTTCGTCACACTGATTGATGCGCTTTACGAAGGGAAAGTTCGCCTGATCTGTTCCGCCGCCGCCGAGCCAGAAATGCTCTATGTCGAAGGCGAAGGAACGTTTGAATTTGAAAGAACCGCCTCGCGCTTGCGGGAAATGCAGGATCAGGGCTGGGGAAAATAGGGACTCTGCCCTCGCCGCCATAGGTGGGCCCGCAGATATTTGTCGCAAGATGAAGTTTAGCCGTTTTCACGCAAGACATTGCCGGCAAGATAGAGCGACCCACAAATCAATACGCGCGCCTGCGAATCCCGCGTGACAATTGCTTTCAGCGCGTCAGCCACGCTGTCCGCAGTGGACGCTGGAAGGTTGACCTTGGCGGCCGCCGCCGCCGTACCATCGGCACTTAGGGTATTCGTCTCGCCCGGAATTGAAACGGCGGTCAGGCTTTGGGCCTGTTCGGCCAACGGGGCGAGATAACCGGTCACATCCTTGGTGTTGAGCATCCCGCAAATCATATGGGTTGGGCGTTCGGGCAGTTTGGCCAGCACATCCGCCACAGCGATCCCAGCGGCGGCGTTGTGACCACCATCTAGCCACAGCTCAGCCTCTGGAGCCAATTCCACCAGCGGCCCGGCTTTTAGGCGCTGCATGCGGGCGGGCCATTCGGCCTTGGTTACAGCCGCTTCGTAGGCAGCATCGCCCATTTTCAGATGCCGCAACACAGCCAGCGCCGCACCTGCGTTTTGAATCTGATGAGCGCCCAATAAGTTGGGCAGGGGCACATCCCGCAAACCAGTCTCATCCTGATAAACCAAACGCCCGTTTTCTTCGTGCACGTGCCAATGCTGACCATGAACGAACAGCTGAGCGCCAAGTCGGGCCGCCGTGTATTCAATCACTTCCAGCGCTTCGTCCTGTTGCGGGCCGACGATGCAAGGCACGCCCGGCTTGATGATGCCGGCCTTTTCTGCCGCGATTTTGCCCAAGGTATCACCAAGGAATTGCTCATGATCGATCGAAACCGGTGTGATGACTGTCACTGCGGGCCGTTCGATGACATTGGTCGCGTCGAGACGACCACCAAGCCCGACTTCAAGCAGCGTGTAGTCAGCTTGTGATCGGGCAAAGGCCAGCAAAGCAGCACAGGTCGTGATCTCAAAGTAGGTAATGTTTTCACCACCATTGGCCGCATAGCATTCGTCCAGAACCGCGGTCAGGTCGTCTTCGGAAATCAGATCTCCGGCCAAACGAATGCGCTCGTGAAAGCGGGCGAGATGTGGCGAGGTATAAGCATGGGCGCTCAGTCCAGCGCCTTCCAGACCAGCCCGGATCATTGCCTGCGTCGAGCCTTTGCCATTGGTTCCCGCGATGTGGATCACTGGAGGTAGCTTGGTTTGCGGATTACCCAGCGCAGCCAGCAGGCGCCATACTCGATCCAGAGTCAGGTCGATGATCTTTGGGTGCAGCGCCATCATCCGGTCAAGGATCAGGTCGGACTTGGGCGCCGTCATTCCTTGTCTGCGTCCTCGGCCGGGGTTTCCTCAGCCGGTTCTGCGGGTTCCGGCGCTGGAAGATCACCTTTGACCGCAGGCGGAAGGTCCATCAACATGCGGATGATGGTGATCAGCTCGTCCCGCATCTCGGTCCGTTTGGTTACCCGGTCCAGCATCCCATGATCCAACAGATACTCAGCCCGCTGGAACCCTTCGGGAAGCTTTTCCCGAATGGTCTGCTCGATCACGCGCGGTCCGGCAAAGCAGATCAAGGCGTTTGGTTCCGAGATATGAACATCCCCCAACATTGCGTAAGAGGCTGTGACGCCGCCCGTGGTCGGATGAGTCAGCACAACGATGTAAGGCAGGTTTGCCTCTTTCAGCATCTCAACCGCGACGGTTGTACGCGGCATCTGCATCAGGCTGAGGATACCTTCCTGCATACGTGCACCACCCGCCGCAGAAAACAGGATCAACGGGCGACGCAGTTTCACCGCCTCTTGCGCAGCGGCAATGATGGCGTTTCCGACATACATGCCCATTGAGCCGCCCATAAAGGAAAAATCCTGCGCGGCGGCCACGATTGGCGTGCGCCCGATCTCACCCTTGGCGACCAGCATCGCCTCTTTCTCGCCAGTTTTCTTCTGGGCCGCTTTCATACGATCAGGATATTTCTTCTGATCGCGGAACTGTAGCGGGTCGTCTTTGGGCGCGGGAACCTCGACATCGGTAAAAATACCGCCGTCAAACAGATGGCTGAACCGGTCGCGCGGCGTGATTGCCATGTGATGATCGCACTGTGTGCAGACATTCTGATTATCTGCCAACTCGCGATGAAACAGCATTGTTCCGCATTCATCGCACTTTTGCCAAAGATTTTCGGGCACTTCGCGGCGCGAGAAGATCGAGTTGATCCGGGGGCGGACGTAGTTTGTGATCCAGTTCATGTCGGAACCTTGCTGATGCGGCGTTGACGTCAAATAAGACGCTACGGCAGGAATTGCAATCAACGCATGATGGCAAGTCTCGCTGCCAGCCAGCAAACAAACATCATCACGAAATCCACGTAGAGCCACTGTCGCAGCATTCCTGTGTCCGACATATCATAGGGCAACAGGAACAGTGACAAACCACTCAGGTTGTCAGGCAATGAAATAAGCACAAGTGCGATGATGTTGTTGAAGAAATGCAGTGCAATTGCTGGACCAAGCGTTCCAGATCTGGCTGTCAGGTCCGAGGCCAGAAGACCAAAAATACAAGACCACACCGCAATCAGCATGGCGTTGTCTCCGGCCACAGCGGGCGCATAGTGACCGGCGGCGAACAAAACAGCTGGCAGTCCCATCCAGATGATCGGTGACCGAAATCTGGCGGCCAGGGATTGCTGGATATAGCCGCGAAACAAAACTTCTTCGGCACTGGTTTGAATCAGCACAGCCACCACCGAAAACGGCAACAGAACCAGCCATGTGGAGACATCCAAGTTCCGAACCAATGGCTCTCCGACGCCATACGGCGGAAGTACGGCCACAATCACGCCCAAAACCGCCAACGCGCCCAAAACCCGCCAGAACTGACGTAAACCCAATTGATACTGGCCTAATATCGAATGCAGAGACCTGTGCTGAAGCCGTTTGGCTACAACGGCAACGCCGAAGGTGATAAACCCGAAACTGCCTAGCAGAATAAGCATGGCTAATGGCGAGGCACCTTGTAAAAACTCTATGGTCCAATCATGCGGGGCCATCCCCGCGACCACCGCGAACAATCCCAGGTTCAGCGCCGTAACCAAAACACCGATCAACCCCAGGCCTAAAATCAGCCGCCACAATTCGGGCCGAGAACGCGCATCCTTTACCAGATGTTCATGGGCAGAGTATGCCAAGGGTGGGTTACTCAGCATGTCCACCCTTGCCTTCTGCCGCAATCGCTTGTGAAACTTCCGGGAAAACATCCGATGGAGTTTGGGCCGCGTTGATCCTGTCGGACAATGTGGTCAGATATCCGGCCACAGTCTGCAGCAGCTGCATGGCGACCGAAGCATCGCTTTCTATCACTGCACGTAATTCTTCTGCGCCAATCCGCAAGAACAAACACTGATTGACGGCTACCAGATCCAACTGTCGGGCTTCACCGGTAATGATGGACAGGTCCCCGATCAGCCGTCCCGGCTCGATGATGGAAATTGGTCTTTTTTGGCCATCATCGTCGGACCAGTCCAATCTCGCCTGCCCGGAGATGCACAAATAGGCGGCGTCCGGCCCTTGGCCTCGCGAGAATATGACCTGTCCCGCAGCCGCTTCGTACCATTGCGCGGAGAAGGCCAACAAACGTTGATTTCGACCATCGAGACCCGAGAACAGCTCGGTCGCGGAAATGACCTCCAGCTTTCGACTAAGATCGGCGGATGCGCCTTCTTCGTGCACAAGCTTGGTTCTCGACACGCCATCGATGCGACCGTCTTTGATTTCGACAAACAAATCATAGGCTTCGGGGTGCGCAAAATGATCTTCCATGAAGATCATGATCGAGTCGGGCAACAACTCTCGCAGTTTCAGTCGCGTGCGCAACCGGCTTTCGGAATCGTGGCTGGCCAAAGCCTTGTCGAGGATCAGGATATCCGGGCGTTTTATCCCGGCGCGCGAAAATGCAACACGTTCCTGAAACACTGTTGGCAGGTTGTTTCCGCCCAAGCCCGACGGCAGGTCATAGATGATTGCCGCGGCCCGACGGCGCAAGCCAGCCTCATTCATGGCTTGGGCGACAACGTCTTCGATATCATCCGCATGGGCCCCGGCCATCAACGAAATCCGCCCGTAGATCGCGTTTTCTATCACCGACAGGCGGGGGATATAGATGTCCGGGGACACCGGGATAAACATACCGTTCATCGCGCCGCGCAACCGTTTGGCCTGCCCCTTTCGGATCGATAAGATCTTGTCCTTGTACTCGTCCGGAAAATCAGAGCCGATCTGCTCGGCCGTCAGCAGGAAGGGCACTGTCAACAGCAGAGCCCGCTCTTCGTCAGTTAAGTCCGCATGACCTTTGGATTTGCGCCGCTCTTCGATGTCCAGCAATCGGTGATACATGTCCTTCGACATGCCGAGACGCAAAAACAAAGGATGGTCGGTGCCGTCCCGACCAAATGTCTGGTTCAGTGTCTCGAGCACGGCGTTTGAGATGCTCATGGCTTCGTCGGCCAGATCATGCGCGCTGAGCATCGAAAGAAACCGACCATCTCCCGCCAGAATATCCGGTGAGATATCTCGCGACGGCGACGCAAACAGAAGATTGCCACCCAACGGCACGGCTGGGTTAAAGCGCTCCGGATCAAAGCGATAAACATATCGATCCAGTTCTTTTTCACGCAATCGTTCCGCCACAATCTCGCGCAGGGCGATGATTTCACGCGCAAGAATGGGATGCAACTCGGGGTCGAACTGGGACCGCAACGTGCGACGGAACATGAATTCATCAATGCCCATCGCTTCGACCAGCTGGAACCACCAGTCCCGAATCCCATCGATATCGTCCAACCCGGCCAATCCGGGATCAATCCATTCATCTGACAACGAATCCGGCGGGTTGCCGGCCCGTACTGCCTCAATCTGCCTACGCGTGGGGGCCTTTGCCGCGTCCGCTTCATGCTGAGGATGGGTGCGCAGCGGCATCATCAGATTGTCACCCAATGTCCCGTCGAACAGATAGGGCCGTGAATAGGCGTACCCGATCCGCGCGGCGATCACCGATTGATGTAACCCCCGCAAATTATGACCGGCCATGATCACCTCTCCCTGAACCGGCAGAACCTCTCGCGTCAGCAATTGACCTAAAGCGTTGCGTTCCGAGGCGTGCGTCGACTGGATCGCCACCCGCGCGCCCTTGGGAATGACCAAGTCCAGATCTTCCAATATTGTTTTGCCATCACTGTCACGCACCGTCACGTTCCTGAGTTCGATGTCACCATTCAGATGTGGGATTGTTTCAGGCTCGCCATCAAAAAGCTCCTCGGGAACCATGTTTTCCGGGTCAAAGCGTTCGGTGACGATTTCCCAGCGCAGCGACATATCCTGTACCTGGTTGTAATAAGTCAATAAATCCTTCCACGGGCCGCTCAGGTCTTTATATGCGCCCAATGCAGCAACCAGAGCCCCGACGGTTACCTCACCCGTGATCGCCAGATAGCCGCCGACCGAATAGAACAGGAACGGTGTCATCTGAGTGATCAGGTTGTTAAGAAACTTCATGAAGAATTTCTTGTTGTAGATTTTGAACCGGATCTCGAACAAGGTTCCAAGGCGATGGCTGAACTGCGCCAGACGATAGCGCCAGCCGCCATTGGTGCGCAGGTCGCTGATCCCCGCCGCGCTTTCGCCGATCTCAGAACTCAGATGCCGGACCTCTTGTATACGATCCTTGTTCAACAGGTTGATCTGGCGCTGTAGTTTCGGGATCAACCAGGCCTGCAAAGGGATGAGGGCGATACTGGCAAGACCGAACCAAACACTTTGCATGAACAGAAATGTGACGATGGTCATCATCTGCCCGAACTGGAACACCGGTTGAGCAATGGCATCGCCCATCAGACCGCCCATCGGTTCGGCCTCGGACGTGATCATTGATACCAACTCACCCTGACTGGTAGTCGCGAAATAGGATCTTGGAAAGCGCATTGCACGGTGGATCAGTGTGAATCGCAGGCGGCGTAGCATGCGCTCGGCCAAAACACCTTTCATCGTGTTGATGCGCATCTTCATTAAGCCGCTGACGATCACCGTCGCCAAAAACGCAACGCAGAGTATCAACAGGTACTGCACCTGGGTCACCGTAAAGCCCCAGATCGCCACGGTATCACCGGGCGCACCGATTGCATCGTTGATGATCTGCTTTGGCAATTCCAGCGAGGCATACAGAAACGGGAACGACAAAATCGTCAGAAACAGCAGGACAAGCTGTTGTTTCTTTGAATGTTTCCAGATGAACGCGAACAGAGTGGATTCCATACCCTGACCTTGTCTTGATTGAAATTGCTACGCGGCGGTACCGGGGGTGACCCACTTTAGTCAGGTGACAGACGGTACGCACTGGCCCTGCCTATTGCAAGAATGGACAACGCCTTTCTTGCGATGCGGGGCACAACTTATGTGACCGCGATTCATTAGTCATGAATATTGATTGCTGATAGTGGTATTCCGGGTTTGTCCCTCACCAAGTCTTTGACTAAAGAGGTACAACTTTGGACGTTGGGGCCATGGGCAGGATTCTGGATCTCTATATTCATCGCAAGGTTTTGGGGCGCTGGCGCAAGGCTGCGCAAAAATCGTCGGATGCACCGCAATCACTTCTGCGCCATCAACGCGATCAGGCGCGCAGTCTACGCACGCATCTGGACCGGATAATCCATATTGCAGATGGACGGCTGGCCAGACCGCAGATCGGGTCCGAGCGGTTTCCCAAGCCTATCGGAACAGACTGGAGCTGGCGACCCGATCTTTGGCGCGGCCCCTTGGCCCGCCCCGGGGTTGCATCAGCGCCGCGAAAATCGATGATTGATCCGCAGGTCACGCTGTTTCACGATTGTCGTCATTCAGAGATTTCCGCACGACAGATCAGAAACAGGCATGAAAGCGATCTCGCACCTTTCAGCCTGGCACTCGAGGTCTTCAGCTTTGAAGGCTCGTTCCTGTCTCTGTCAATCGAGTTGCCGACCGACGCCGCCCAAGACCTGACCCGTCATCACCTGATGCGCGTCGATTCCTTGATCGACAGCGAAAAGGCCATCGAAGTCTTCGCCCGTCTCAATATCCAACATGGGCCGAATTCTGAGCAGGTACTGAGGCAGCTGGACCTGTCCGGCCGGTCCATCGCAATTGACTTTGATCTGGGACATCTGCCTTTGAACGAACGGCGGATCGAGAAAATCTGGATGGACCTGATCTTTAAAAACCCGCGTATGAACCGGATCGTTCTGCGCGACCTGACCTTCTGTCGCCATCATCGCGCCGATTTGTGAGACGCCCAAACATGACGCAGCCAACATTGACACTCATCAAGTTCGAAAACGGGATATGGCAAGGACACATTCAGGCCGAAAGCGAACCAGGCATCGAGGTTCGTTACTTAGGCGCTGCGCTAAGTGGGGTCGAAATGTCCCCCGCCGAAGGCGGCTGGAACCTGAACGTACCCGTACCCGTGACCGCCCTGTCCGAAGGGGTGCATAGCTTTGTCATTGTGGACATTGATACCACGCAAAAACTGGCTGACTTCACAATAATTGCCGGATCACCCGCCGCGGATGATCTACGGGCAGAAGTTGAGTTGCTGCGCGCCGAGCTTGACATGTTGAAGCGGGCGTTCAGGCGGATTTGCCACGACGCCAATTGACCTGAAAGTTTAGGTTTTTCTGTCATCTAGCGCATTTTCATGCATCAATGAGGCATTCGAAGCAATTTGGGTGCCTCTATGGATCGCAGCAGCATTATTAAAGTCATCGCTCTGATGGTGACGGCTTTTGGTATCGGAATCGATTTTACCGGTGCCCTGATGCTGATTCCAGCCATTGAAAACAGTTTCGACACAGATATCACCAGCACCCAATGGGTCCTGAATATCTACGCGCTGTTTTTTGCCATGACCATGGTCGCCGGAGGCCGTCTTGGCGATATGTACGGGCATCGCAGGATAATGATCATCGGTCTGACGATCTTTCTGTTTTCGTCGGTCATGTGCTTTTTCGCGCCCAGTCTGGACTATCTGATTGGCGCGCGCGCGTTGCAAGGTATCGGCGCCGGTTGCGTCTGGCCCTGCACCTTGGCTTTTGGTGCAACCAAAGTGTCCAAACCCGAACATCGGGCGCTAGTGATGGGTTTGATCCTGGCAGGCGTCACCAGCGGCAACGTCTTTGGTCCAATGATCAGTGGGTTTGTAGTGAACATCGGAGAGTGGCGTTATTTCTTCCTGGCCAACGTCGTGTTTTCCTGCATCTCGATGGCTACGGCGCTAATACTGATGGAACGCGAAACCGAGCACAAGACTGGTGAGCATATCGATTTTGCCGGAATGGGCCTTTTGTCGTTTGCGGTGCTCTTGTTGCTTTACGGACTGGATGTCGGCGCTGATTGGGGGTGGACTTCAGCACCTCTATTGCTGGTGTTTTTTGTGAGCGCATTTCTGTTCCTGCTCTTCCCAAAAGTTGAAAAACGGGTGAAAGAACCGCTGCTCTTGCCACAAATGATGCAAAACCGGGAGTTTCGCATCACCCTCGGCCTTAACATGTTCAACGTGTCCGCCGCCTTCGTCGCTTTGATGTATTTCCCGCAATACATGCAAAAGGTGTTGGGTTGGTCTGCATTTGAGTCTGCGCTGGGATTGGCTCCTTTGACAGTTCTGCTTGCAGTGGGCTCGGTCTTGTCCGGGACGCTTTACAACGATTTTGGTCCCAAGCGTCTGTTGTTTTGGGGCTATCTGATTGCCACGATCGGTTCGGCGAGCATTGTTTTGCTGCCCAGCGGGTTGGGCTATTTCCGGATCTTGCCGGGAATGGCAATGATCGGGCTGGGCGCAACGCTGACGGTTGGTCCGTCAGGTACGGCGGCGGTCTGTGCGGTGAAACCTGAACGCGCCGGGCTGGTGGGCGGGCTGAGCTTTATGACCCATCTCGTCTATGGGGCGGTATCCGTCGCTTGTGCAACGGCGATCATGTACATGGTGTCCCTATCCAGCCTACGCGATCGTCTGGCTTCTTTGGGCGTCAACCTGTCAGAGGCTGATCAGAGGGCGATCAATGGAGGAACTCTCAACACCGACTCAGCCAAGGCTGTCATGCAAAAACTTGACCAAGGTGAGATCGAAAAAGTTCAGAATGCACTTGCAGCCGCCTTTGACAGTGGCATGAGCTCGGCGTTCATCTTTTCGACGGTTTCCGTTTCGATCGGAATCCTACTTGCCTTGATGCTGGACGAGAAAAAGCTGCACAAAATCGAAAGCTGACACTGCGCACTCCGTCAAACAAAAAGGGCCGCGAAATTCGCGGCCCCGTTTACCTTACTGGGATGGTCCGCTTGGATTGAAGGCGGACAACCCTTTGAGGATATCGATGGCGTAGGCCAGTTGATAATCCTCTTCGCGCAACTCAGCCGTGGCTTCGGCCTTGGCCCGATCTTCCTCGATCTGGCGGATTTCATCCTCGCTCAGGCTGTCATTGTTGAGACTGCCGCGCAGATCGGCCTCTGAGCGGGTAAAGGGATTGTCTTCCTCCTCCTCCACCTCAGGTTCCGAACGCGGTTGTTCAACGATAATGTCGGGGCTGACGCCCAGGGCCTGGATCGAGCGTCCCGATGGCGTGTAGTATCGCGAGGTGGTCAAACGCATCGCCCCATCACCTCGAAGCGGCATGACCGTCTGGACCGACCCTTTACCAAAGCTTTTCGTGCCAACAACGATGGCGCGGCGATGATCCTGTAGCGCACCTGCCACAATCTCGGATGCAGAAGCTGACCCGCCGTTGATCAGAACAACGATTGGCTTCCCTTCGGCGAGGTCACCAATGGTTGCGTTGAAACGCTCGCCTTCTTCCGGGTCACGGCCTCGAGTCGACACGATTTCACCTTCGTCCAGAAACGCATCCGACACTTTGATAGCCTGTGTCAGCAAGCCGCCAGGATTGTTACGCAAATCCAGCACGACCCCATTGACCTTGTCGATACCACCGGCTTCGGTAATTTGCTCTTGAAGGCCTTCCTGCAGGTTTGGGTAGGTCTGATCGTTAAATGTGGTCACGCGCAGGATGACACTTGTGCCCTCGGTCCGGGCACGAACCGCAGTCAGTTTGATCGTGTCGCGAATGATCGTGACGTCAAACGGTTCGGACTCACCTTCGCGCACAACGGTGATGGCGATCTCGGACCCGACCGGACCGCGCATCAAATCAACCGCCTTGTCCAGGGTCAGACCCAAAATGCTTTCCCCATCCACATGTGTGATGAAGTCACCGGCTTCGATCCCGGCTGCGGCCGCTGGTGTATCATCAATCGGAGAGACAACTTTGACAAAGCCTTCCTCCTGCGTCACCTCGATGCCCAGACCGCCAAACTCACCACGGGTTTGCACGCGCATCTGTTCCGCATCATCCGGCGACAGATAGCTGGAATGTGGATCCAGAGACGTCAGCATGCCATCAATGGCCGCTTCGATCAGTTCCTCGGGCTCGACCTCTTCCACGTATTGGGCGCGGATACGTTCAAAAATATCACCGAACAGGTCCAGTTGCTGATAGACGCTGGCTTTGTTTTCGGCTTCCTGCGCCAACAGGGGTCCTGCGATCTGAGTGGTTGCAATAATGCCTGCAACGGTTCCGGCCACTCCGGCCATCACAAATTTCTTCATACTCGTTTATCCATCCTTGTCGGTCCGAAACCATGATTCCGGGTCCACGGGGCTGTTTTCTTGTCTTACCTCTATATAGAGCGTTTCTGAACGGTCAGTTCCAGTGCCATCACTGCTTGTTGACAATATTGCGCCGATTTCAGGCATTTCACCGGGCATTAAGCCCACCGGAGTGCCTTCGGGGATAACCTGACCCGGCGCGCCATAGACCTCTTGCAAGCCCGAAAACACGAATAAAAGCCCAGGCTGAGGTTCAAGGATCACCAGATTCCCCAAATCCAACAGGGGTCCGCGATAGCGGATTGTGGCGGCGGTCGGTGAAGTGACCAAAGCGCGCGGGCGCGTGCCCAGCACCAAGCCCGGTCGCGTCACCCCGGCTGCGTCGGTTTCACCGGCACCGTGCAGCAGGATACCCTGAACCGGCAGTGGCACATTACCCTTTCTGTCCGAGATGCTGGCATCAGTCGGGGCAATTTCGCCCTCGGATATCTCAGAAAGCCCGCTTGCAAATCCGTCCAATGTCTCGGTCGACGAGATCAGAATGGCTGTACGAACGGGATCTTCGACAAACCGGCGCGGCAGATCAGTACGATCAGCGATGGCCTCGCTCAACCGTGTGCGGGCGTCCTGTGCACCTCTTAAACCCTCTGTCAGGGTTTCAGAGGCGTTCTGCTGCAGAGCCCGTAATGTCTGAACCTCTTGCAGGTCCTTTGCCAAAACTTCGGCCTTTGCGTTCAACCCCGGAGTGACCTCAGACAGCATCATACCGGTGCGTGCGGCCCCCAATGGCCCGGACGGATGCAACATTAACACCGGCGGTGCCGTGGTCTCGATCGTTTGCAACACACCCAGCAATTGCGCCACATCCTTTTCCCGCGCGCGAAGCTCGGCTGTCAATTGCGCCTCTCGGGTTGCCGCCTTGCGCAACCCATCCCGCATCGCAGCAAGCCCGGCTTCGTAGGCTTGTATCGTCTCAGTTAGGGCGCGCACCCGGTCACGAGCGCTATCGGCTTGGGTCAGAGATATCGACGCCTGCTCCAGCATTTGCGCCGCCTCTAACGCTGCTTGTGATGGCCCAGTCTGAGCATGCCCCTGCACTGCAACAAGCAGACATATGACGATTGCGGCAAGCCTCATGAAAGCAGGCTTTCCCCGGTCATCTCGGGCGGTTTGGGTAGACCCATCAACTCCAGCAGTGTTGGAGCCAGATCCGACAAACGCCCGCAGCGCAGTTTCGCGCCTTCGGGACCACCAACCAGAGCAACCGGCACCGGGTTGAGTGTATGCGCCGTATGAGGGCCACCTGTTTCCGGGTCGACCATCATTTCGCAATTGCCATGATCAGCCGTGACAATCATAGCGCCACCTGCTTTTTCCAAAGCAGACACGACCTGACCCAACCCCTGATCAACCGCCTCGCAAGCTTTCATCGCCGCTTGCAGGTCGCCGGTATGTCCAACCATATCAGGGTTGGCATAGTTGGTGACGATCAGATCATAGCCTTCTTCAATGGCCTCAACGAATTTCGCAGTGACCTCGGCGGCAGACATTTCGGGTTGCAGATCATACGTAGCTACTTTGGGCGATTTCGGCATGAACCGATCTTCGCCGATTTCGGGGGTTTCCTTGCCGCCATTGAGGAAGAAGGTCACGTGCGGGTACTTTTCGGTCTCGGCCAACCGGAACTGACGCAGACCCTGATTGGCGACCCATTCGCCTAGGGTGTTCACAAGCGCCCGCTTGGGGAAAACCGTTTCCATATAGGCGTTGTGACCATCAGAATACTCCACCATCCCCAAAAGCGCCGACAGCTTTGGCCTTGGTCCTGTGTCGAAGTGAGAGAACCCCGGCTCACCAATGGCACGCAAAATCTCACGCGCGCGATCCGCGCGGAAATTCAGACAGAAAAATCCATCCCCATCTTGGACGCCTTCAAACCCGTCCAGCACCGTTGAAGTGACAAACTCATCTGTTTCGGACCGGTTATAGGCCTGATCCACGGCAGAATGCGCGGAGCTGGCCACGCACCCCTCGCCTTTGATCATCGCCTTGTAAGCCTCGGCGACACGTTCCCAACGGTTGTCGCGGTCCATTGCGTAGTAGCGGCCACAAACGGTAACAATGCGCGCGCCGTCAGGAAGGCGGTCTTCAAGCTTAGCTATATAGGTCAAGGCCGATTTCGGTGCCACGTCGCGCCCGTCCGTAACCGCGTGCAGCGCCACCGGCACACCGGCGATGGCAATCGCTTTGGCGGCCGCAACAATGTGGTTCAGATGCCCATGCACCCCGCCATCCGAGATCAACCCTATCAGATGCGCAGTCCCGCCCGCAGCTTTGACCTTGGCAATAAACTCTTGCAGGGATGCGTTTTCAAAGAACGAACCATCTTCAATCGCCAGATCAATCTGCCCAAGATCCATGGCGACAATCCGGCCTGCACCAATGTTTGTATGCCCAACTTCCGAGTTTCCCATCTGGCCGCTAGGCAGGCCAACATCCGGCCCATGGGTGATCAGTGTTGCGTTGGGACACTTGTCCATGATCGCGTCGAAGGTCGGTGTGTTGGCAAGGAGGGGCGCATTGGCCTCGGTTTCTTCGGACAACCCCCAGCCATCAAGAATGCACAGGACAACGGGTTTTGGGGCGGCCATTGAAATTCTCCGGTAACTGCTCTTGCGTCATCTTCTAGCGTCTGGCTGCCGGAGGGTGAACCGTCTTTGCAGAGATTGATGCAGATTTAATCAAAACCACAAAGAACACGTCCTCAACGCCCTCACAGGAATGCCGCGGTTTTGCCCGGATACCGTGTGAACCTTACGTCAGACCGGCTTGTGCCAGCCCATAACTGCTGCCTAGTCTCGGCGTAAGGGAGATCGAATTAATGCAATCAGATGCTGTGGGCTTCGCGCTGATCTATTTGTTAACACCGGCGGCGTTGATGTGGCTGGCACATCGGTCGGGTTTCGCCGCGCGATTGGGACCCATTGTCCTGTGTTACATCGCCGGGCTGCTGTTGGGATTGTCCGGAGCTCAGCCCGAAAGCGTTTCACCGATCCGGGACACGATCATCGAGGCCAGCCTTGGACTGGCCTTACCTCTATTGCTATTCGCCGTAGATTTGCGCGCTTGGGGACGCATCGCCGGATCCGCATTGCTATCCATGGGGTTGGCCATCGTTTCGGTGGGTGTGATTGCGACGGTCCTGTTTCTCCTCTTCAGTGCTGGCGGCACGGAAGAAACTGAACAGCTGTCTGGTATGGCGGTGGGCATGTATACCGGCGGTCTGGCGAATATGGGGGCGATCAAACTGGCTCTGGATATCCCCGAGGGCCGATACCTGCTGTTTGCCACAATGGATACGGTTGTTGGCGCCGGGTATCTGCTGTTTGTTTTGACACTCGCACCTGTCGTCATGGGCCGTTTTCTGTTGCCCTTTAACGGGTCGCGCGACGACGAATCCGATGCGTCAGAAACTGCCAACCCGGCAGAACGAAATTGGGGCGCTCAGGGTCTGATCGCTGTCGCCGGTGCCGCGCTTTGTGTTGGCGCGTCATCGGCGCTCGCTCCGATGATGCCATTCGCTGAACCTCAGATTATGATCATCGTGCTGTTGACCTCATTTGGCATTCTAGGATCCCTGACGCCTACATTGCGCCAAAACGCAGCTGCACCGCATATCGGAATGTATCTGCTGTATGTGTTTTCGTTCAGCGTTGCCGCCTCGATGGATCTGGCCACCTTGAGCACCGTGAACCTGTCAGTGCTGGGCTTTGTGCTGATCGCGACCTTCGGCAGCTTCACGCTGCATGCGGTATTGGCGCGGCTGGCGGGCATCGACCGCGACACATTCCTGATCACATCAGTGGCCGCGGTCATGTCACCCGCTTTTGTGCCGATGGTATCGCGCAGCCTGCGCAACCCTGCGATCTTGATGTCCGGAATGGCGACCGGCATTCTGGGCTTTGCCATAGGGAACTATCTGGGCATTTCGCTGGCTCTGCTACTGGCTGGGAAAGGATAGAACATGGATCATCTGACACTGCCCGAAACAGGCCGGTCCGAAGATGAAGTCTTAGACCAACTCAAATCCTTCGCTGAGAACGACCCGAATTACCGTGACGGACGCACATGGAGCCTTGTTTACCATCTGGATGATGACCATGACGCCTTCACGGCCAAAGCCTACAGTGCGTTTTCCTCGGCCAACGGCCTCAACCCGGCTGCTTTCCAGAGTCTGAAGCGAATGGAAAGCGAAATCATTTCGACACTGGCCGGTCTGCTGCATGGCGGCCCGGACACATGCGGCGTCGTCACCGCAGGCGGCACCGAAAGCTGCCTGATAGCAGTGAAAACGTACCGCGACATGGCGCGCAAGCAGCGCAAGGTGACCCGACCCAACATGATCCTGCCCAAAACCGCACATGTCGCTTGGTTCAAAGCGGCAGAGTATTTCGGGGTCAAAGCGCGGCTGCTGCCGATGACGTCAGACTATGCGACCGATATCTCAAAGCTAAAACGCATGATCAACGCGGGTACGGTGATGATCCTTGGATCCGCTCCGGAGTATCCGCATGGCACAATCGATCCAGTTGCCGACATGGGCGCAATTGCGCAGTCCAAGGGCATTCCGCTGCATGTTGATGCCTGCGTCGGGGGACTGATCCTACCATTCATGGAGCGCAACGGCATTGACCTGCCCGATTGGGATTTCCGTGTGACGGGTGTTACATCGATTTCAGTTGATCTGCACAAGTACGGCTATGCAGCCAAAGGGGCTTCGACGATCCTGTACCGCAACCTCGAGTTACTAAAGCACCAGATGTTTGTCTGTCAGGACTGGCCCGGCGGCGTTTTTGCCTCACCGGCATTGCTGGGCACACGCCCCGGCGGCGCCTATGCGGCGGCATGGGCCGTCATGCAAAAGCTAGGGGTTGATGGATACCGCCGCTTGGCGCAGGACACGTCCAAGGCCGTTGAAAATCTGAAGGCGGGCATTACCGCGATCAACGGGCTTCGCATTCTGGGCCAGCCTCAGGGCCCTTTGCTGGCCTACGGCTCGACCGATTCAAAGCTGAACATCTACGCCGTAGCGGATCAGTTGGAACAAGCCGGTTGGAGCATCAACAGGGTGCAAAACCCCGACGGCATTCACTGTATGGTGACCGCAAAACACCTGCACGTCGCCGACGCGTATCTGGCAGATCTGGCACAGGCCGTCACCACGGTTCGGGCACATCCCGAGCTGGCAAAGACCGGTGGTGCCGCGACCTATGGCATGATGGCACATGTCCCGCTGCGCGGGATGGTCAAATCCAAGGTACTGGATGTATTTGCAGAGATGTATCGGGCCGGCGGTGGTTCCTTGCGACTGGACAACAGTAAATCCCCAAACCTGTTGGAACGCGGCATGGCCCGTTACGTGCAATGGAAGGCCCGGCGCAGTTAATCCTTGAGGTAGGTTCTGTAGGGGTGCGCTATCCGGTTGCGGTATTTGACTGTCAGATCCAACGGCGCGTCGTTTTCGTCGTAAATCCCAACGATCACGCCCCTGCCCCGGCTTTTCGTCCGCATCTCGATCAGTTGCTGCTCGGATCGAGTGGTGCGCTGTGACGCCCTGCGCGTCCAGGTAAACAGGTGATCGTACATCTCTGAAATCACCTCGGCATGATCCGCGCTATCGCCCAGATCATTCAATTCATCGGGGTCATTTTCCAGATCAAACAGGATCGGACGGTGGCCGCCTTCACAATGGATCAACTTCCATTTCTTGCTAGCAACCATGAACATCACCGCATCCCGGACCGAGGCATTCAGCAAATCCGCAACCGGCGAGGCCGAATAGTCGTATTCGCAGATCACTACATCCCGAGGGGTCTCAGTCGCCCGCCCTCGCAAGATGGGTGTCAAAGAGTGCCCTTCCAGGATGTGCCCAGCAACCTCGCCCCCAGCGACATCGACGAAAGTGGGCGCCAGATCGATGGATTCGACCAGCGCATCGCTGACCGAGCCGCGTGTCGCATCCGCCTCGGGCGACGGGTCATAGATGATCAAGGGCATCTTGGTGGATGCGTCATGGAAGAAGGTCTTTTCCCCCATCCAGTGATCACCCAGGAAATCGCCATGGTCCGACGTAAGCACGATCATTGTGTCGTCCATCCGCCCGGTTTGTTCCATCCAGTCAAACAAGCGGCCCATTTGGTCATCGGCCTGTTTGATCAGACCCATATAGGCTGGGATCACCGCATCGCGCACGTCCTGCCGAGAGAAAGCCTGCCCCACTTTGGTGTCCATGAAAGCCTTGAGAACCGGATGGGCGTTCTGGCGTTCACCCTCAGATCGAACCACCGGCAGGACATCCCCTGCACCGTACATCGAGGCGTAGGGCTCTGGCACCACATAAGGCCAATGCGGCTTGATAAAGCTCAGGTGGCAACACCATGGGCCTTTGTGAGTTTCCATAAACTCCATGCCTCGGCCAGTCAGATAGGGCGTTTCACTGTCTTCTTCGGCGATATTGGCGGGCTCGGCTGAATTTTTCAGAAACCACCCGGACAGAACATTCCCGTCAGCATCCAATCCTGAATTTGCAAAGTCGTGCCAGGGGTTGTCGCTTTCATACCCCTTGGACTTGAGGAATTTGTTGTATTCCTTCGCACCATCCGGGTCGTAGTAGCCATCCGGCCCCTCAGGCAGCATACCGTCATCCCGTTCGAAAACATCAAACCCACATTCAGCAACCCGCGCGCCGATCAGACTGTCCGGTTCCAGGCCCAGCCGCGCCATGCCTTCAGCGTCAGCGCGCATATGGGTCTTACCGACCAGCCAGCAATCCATATCGGCCTGACGCAGGTGATCGCCCATTGTTATCTCGCCCACTTTCAGCGGGATACCATTCCATGACGCGCCATGCGAATGCACATAGCGCCCGGTATATATGGACATGCGCGAGCTACCGCAGATCGGCGACTGGATGTAGGCGCGATTGAACCGAACGCCTTTAGCCGCCAAGCGGTCAATGTTGGGGGTCTGCAGATGAGGATGGCCGTAACAACTCAGATAGTCCCAGCGCAGCTGGTCGAACATGATGAACAGGATGTTTTTGGCTTCGGCCAATTCTGCGTCCCCCTGAATGGTGTCAGGGACTTACTTAGCCAGTTCCGCTCTCAGAACGAAGCGCAAACTGATCTCAGGCCTGCCGTTCCATCTGTTGCAGCATCTTCTTGGCGCGCTTGCATTGCAGCTGATCCCGCAGCGGGCTGTCAGGGTCGACATCCTTTTGGCATACGACGCATTTGTCAGCGCCCGAGATCGCGTTCAATCCACCGCAGCTGCCTTTGATGGTTTTGCCCATCAACAAGACGCCCAATGACATGCCGACCATGATGATCATCAACAGGACAAAGGCCAGAATAAAGGTGCTCATCTCGGTTCCTACCTGTCAGTTGGTTCCCAAAGCGTCTTTGAACGCGGTGCTGTGTACTGTGATATAGGCATCTTCGCCGCCTGTCACATCCCTCGAGATGAAATACACAGCAAGTTTATGCAGTTCGGCAAGTTCCAGCCCTTTTTCCTGCCCCAGGGCAAGCATTGCCGTAGCCCAGGCATCGGCCATCATCGCGTTGTCGGCCAAAACGGTGACCGATGTCGTATGATGGGTGATCGGGCGCCCGGTTTTCGGGTCGAGAATATGCGAATAGCGCACACCGTCCTGTTCGAAGAAATTCTTGTAATCGCCCGAACTTGCCATGCCTTGATCGTCCAGAGAGACAATCAGTTGTAGGCTCTGCGCTCCCGCCTCGGGCTTTTCAATGCCGATCCGCCAGTCTTCACCCTTATCATTCTGACCCTTGGCGACAAGATCACCACCAATCTCAACAAGGTAGTCATCGATACCAGCGTCACGTAGCGTTTCGGCGACTGCGTCGATGCCATAACCCTTTGCGATGGCAGACAGATTGATCCCGACGCTGGCGTCGGATTTTGCCAGGGTCTTCGCCTCTGGATCCAACGTCAGCAGTTTGCCCTGACCGACACCGCTCAACGCAGCCTGAATATCGGCATCCAATGGCACCGGATCTTCCGGCGTGCGGGGGCCAAAACCCCAAAGCTCGATCAATGGCCCCAGCGTTACATCGAAAGTGCCATCAGTTTTCTGATGCACGTCATTGGCAGCAGCCATCACCAGAGCAAATTCCAATGAGATTGGCATTGGGTCCGTGCTGTCCGAGGCCGAAAAGGTCGAAACCTCGGAATTTGGGTCCCAGTTGGACATTTTGGCATTAACCTCTGCCAGCGTCCCCTCGACGGCAGTGGCCAGCGCGGTTTCGTCCAGGTCTTCGCCGATTGCTGTCACATTGAACGTGGTGCCCATAGTTTCGCCGGACAGGCGCACCACGTCGGGTTCCTTGTCGAACAGGCAACCCGACACAAGTGTTACAAGGGCCAGTACAGGCATCAGACGCATTTGGCGGTCTCCTGGAAAATCCGTGCTCGGCGTATGCCAGCGCCCCCCGTCGGAGTCAAACCGCGATCAGAGCTTGAGCGGCACGAAGCCAAGCACCAGTAAACCAATCCCCGCCGGTATTCCAAACAGCCATGCCCGCTTTTGCCACCCGGGTGGTTGCTGTTTCCACGCCATCCGGAAGTTGTGGCCGCAAACCACCACCGCAAAGAAAATCATCACGGCCAGCGCGGGCGTAAGATACAGGTCGGTCAAAGACTTACGTTTCCTTTTTTAGCAACGGATTTCGCCGATCAGGATAATTCCACCCTATACAGGTCATTTAGCTGCGCTAAGGTACAAGGGAAAGACATTGCACGTACAGGAGGAGATTGCCCATGGCCCCAAGCTCTTATCGGCCCCCGACCCGAGGCGACAAGGCGGGTGCTGGCACTTACAGCCAATCCACTGATTCCAACCTGTCGCACACCCAGACAACCGTGTCCAAGCTACTGGAAGGCAAAGGGGATGCGGTGTTTTCCGTGCGCCCCAATGAGACAATTCACTCGGTGGTCAACACCCTTAAGGAAAGACGGATCGGCGCGGTTGTTGTGACCGATCAGAACGGGACCCTGCAAGGCATCCTGTCAGAGCGTGACATCGTGCGACGCATGGCGGACACCCCGGGGCAAACCTTGCCGCAATCCGTGGAAGACCTGATGACAAAGGACGTTCTGTCCTGCACGCCAGATGATCTGCTAAATGATGTGCTTAAGACCATGACCGAAGGCCGTTTTCGCCATATGCCGGTTCTACGCGATGGCAATCTGTGCGGTGTCATCACGATTGGCGACGTCGTGCATTTCCGTTTGAAGGAACTGGAATACGAAGCCCTTCGCATGAAGCAGATGATTGTCGGTTAAAGCCAACCTTCCGGCTATGTACGCAGCCTCCTAAATCTGCATCACCCGGTTGAGGTGAACCGCACGCCGCCTTTAAAAATCTCGGCCGCCGTCAAGCGGCCCGTCACAAATGCGCCGGTATCCACAGACACGATCCCGTTGCGGGCGCGGGCATGATCGACAATCGTATGCCCATGCACCACCCACTGCCCATCCTGTCGGGCTTGGTTTGGAAACAGAGAATGGCCCCACAGACAAATCTGGCGCGGTTGGTTTGTAACGGGCTGCAACGGATCCAGCGCTGCATGTACAACGGTCACATTTCCACTGGTCCAGGTCAGCGGGCGGTCGGCAAGCCAACTTAGTAGATCCTGGCCCATCGCCTGCCGCAGCTGATCAGCGACCACAATAGCCCGATCTCCGACCGTGGCTTCGGCGATACCGGTAATGCCGAAAGAAGCCAGTGTCTTTACGCCCCCGTTTTGCAACCAAAGTCCGCCGACGCGCTTGGGGTCTTCGACAAACCGCAGCAACATCTCTTCGTGATTACCAAGCAGACAGATAACCCGCCCATGCGAGGATTTGCTCAGGTGATGCAATTGGCGTAAGACCTGCGCGCTGTAATCGCCACGATCGATGTAATCGCCGACAAATATCAGAGGGATATCGTCATCCAGCCTGGGCAACAGGGATTGCAACAGATCAAGCCGACCATGGATGTCACCAATGACGACAAACCGTTCGTCTGGTGCGATTTCAGACACTACCGCGTCCACGCCATGCGACGTGTTCTGCCCAAACAGCCCATTGATCCAATTCTTAACCATGCGGCTTCATCCCTACCCGGCCCAATCCCGGGCCACAATCGGCAAATTTTCGATCGCGTAAACCGGTTGACCAAAGCATACACGCGTCTGATATGGCAGGGCAGAAGGGAAAATACCCTTGACCTTGTCTTGGGGAAAGTATCCCTGATGTGCATATGGTTTGATTTGGGTTTGAGGGTTTTATGAAACGAGTATTGGTTACAGGCACTGCCGGCTTTATCGGGTTCCATCTGGCAAAACTGCTGCTGGCAGAAGGCTTCCGCGTGCATGGCTATGATGGAATGACAGATTATTACGATGTCGCACTGAAGCAAAGGCGCCATCAGATGCTGCTGCAGACACCAAATTTTTCCGCGACTGAAGACCTTCTGGAAAACCATGAACGCCTGATACAGATCGGTGATGAGTTTGAACCAGAGATCATCGTTCACCTAGCCGGGCAGGCTGGCGTGCGCTACAGCCTGGAAGAACCTCGTAGCTATATCGATTCAAATATCGTGGGCACATTCAACGTGATGGAGGTTGCCCGAACGCACAAGGTCGACCACCTGCTGATGGCCTCGACCTCATCCGTTTACGGCGCGAATGAGGACATGCCCTTTACCGAGGTTGAAAAAGCCGACACGCAACTGACCATCTATTCCGCCACAAAAAAGGCGAATGAATCGATGGGCCACTCCTATGCGCACCTCTGGGATTTACCAACAACCATGTTCCGGTTCTTTACCGTTTACGGTACCTGGGGCCGACCTGATCTGGCGCTCTACAAGTTTGTTGATGCGATTCTGGATGGCCGCCCAATCGACATTTACAACCATGGCGACATGTATCGTGACTTCACCAACGTGGAAGATCTAGTTCGCGGGATCAGATTGTTGATCGATACACCGCCGGTTCGGCCCGCAAGCGCCGATCAGATCGAAGAAGGCGACAGCCTGTCCCCGGTCGCGCCGTATCGCGTCGTCAACATCGGCAATGGTGACAAGGTGCGCTTGATGGACTTTGTCGAAGCCATCGAAGAAGCGGTCGGCAAGGAAGCAATCCGAAACTACATGCCGATGCAAATGGGCGATGTTCCGGCAACTTGGGCTAATACAGACCTGCTGCAACGCCTGACTGGCTATCGTCCTCAGACCGATTTCAAAGACGGGATCGCGCGGTTCGTCGAATGGTTCCGCGACTATCACGATAAATGACCAAAGAGAGCTGAATGCTGGACACAAACCCCAAGTCGCGGAAGATCGCAGTCATAGGGCTGGGCTATGTTGGTCTGCCCTTGGCCGTGGCTTTTGGCAAGATCGGTCCTGTAGTGGGGTTCGACGTCAACGCCTCTAGGATCGACGCCCTGCGCGCGGGCGAAGACGCGACGCTGGAGGTTGAGCCAGAGGACTTGACCGCAGCTACAGGCTTGACGTTTTCGACCAAAGCCACCGATCTGGCCGAGTGTGACACCTATATTGTCACGGTCCCAACCCCGATCACTGCTGGCAAACAGCCTGACCTCACACCATTGCTCAGCGCGTCGGACACGGTGGGCCGCGTGTTGAAGCCCGGCGATTTGGTGATCTACGAATCCACCGTCTATCCCGGAGCGACTGAAGAGGATTGTGTCCCAGTGCTGGAGCAGGTCTCTGGTTTAAAGTTCAATAGGGATTTCTTCGCGGGCTACAGCCCGGAACGGATCAACCCCGGCGACAAGACACACCGGATTTCGGATATCTGCAAAGTGACCTCTGGCTCAACACCAGAAGTAGCCGATCTGGTGGACGCGCTGTATGCGCAGATCATTTCTGCCGGAACCCACAAGGCCGAAAGCATCCGCGTGGCCGAGGCCGCAAAAGTCATCGAAAACACCCAGCGCGATCTGAATATCGCTTTGGTCAATGAGCTGGCGATGATTTTTGGTCGTATGGACATAGACACCGATGCAGTGTTGCGGGCGGCGGGTACCAAATGGAACTTTCTGCCTTTCCGGCCCGGTCTGGTTGGCGGGCACTGCATCGGCGTTGACCCCTACTACCTGACATACAAGGCCGAGGCTGTCGGGCATCACCCTCAGATCATTCTGGCCGGACGGCGTCTGAATGACAGGATGGGCAGCTACGTCGTTTCGCAACTGGTCAAACAAATGGCGCGCAACGGGATCAATGTCGGCGCGGCGCGGGTTCTGGTCATGGGCCTGACATTCAAGGAAAACTGTCCCGACCTTCGCAACACGCGCGTGATCGATATCATCGAGGAACTACAAAGCTACGGCGTCTCGGTGGATGTGCACGACCCGCATGCCGATCCGAAAGCGGCGGAGGCTGAATACGGCTTGTCTCTGTTAGACCAACCTCATGAAGGGGCCTATGACGGCGTGGTTCTTGCGGTGGCACATCAGGAATACCAAGCACTCGACCCAGAGCAGTTTCGATCTTATGGCAAACCAGTCAGTGTGGTTTTCGACATCAAATCTTGCCTGCCGCGCGATGCCAGCGACCTGAGATTGTAGGGCACAGGCCCCAAAGCAACAAAACCGGCGCTAAATGCGCCGGTTTTTTCGTTTACCCGCCGAAATCGTCGAGCATGATATCTTCGCGGTCAACGCCCATATCAAGAAGCATGTTGATGACCGATTGGTTCATGATCGGCGGGCCACACATGTAATACTCGCAATCCTCGGGCGCTGGGTGGTTTTTGAGGTATTCATCGAACAGAACATTGTGGATGAAGCCAGTATAACCTTTCCAGTCATCCTCGGGCTGCGCATCGGACAAGGCTACATGCCACTCAAAATTCGGGAATTCCGCAGCAAGCTGGTCGAAATCCTCGACAAAAAACATCTCTTTCTTCGATCTAGCGCCGTACCAGAATGTGATCTTGCGATCTTTGTTCTTCAGGCGCTTGAGCTGATCAAAGATATGGCTGCGCATGGGGGCCATACCGGCACCACCACCAATGAACACCATTTCCTTTTCCGTTTCGCGGGCAAAGAACTCGCCAAACGGCCCCGAGATGGTGACCTTGTCACCGGGTTTAAGGTTGAAGATGTAGGACGACATCTGACCTGCCGGAATACCTTCTGACCCCGGAGGCGGCGACGCCACCCGGACGTTCAGCATGATCATGCCTTTTTCATCCGGATAATTGGCCATCGAATAAGCGCGTTCAATTGGCTCTGACACGACCGAGTCATACTGCCACAGATTGAACCGATCCCAGTCTTCGCGGTATTCCTCTTCGACGTCGAAATCGGTGTATTTCAACTGGTGTACGGGTGCTTCGATCTGGATATAGCCACCCGCGCGAAAATTAACGTCTTCGCCTTCGGGCAGGTCCAAAGTCAGCGCCTTGATGAAGGTCGCCACATTCTCGTTCGACCGAACCGTGCATTCCCACTTCTTGACGCCAAAAACCTCTTCAGGAACTTCGATGTCCATGTCCTGCTTAACGGCGACCTGACAGGACAAGCGGTCGCCGCAGGCGGCCTCGCGCTTGGTGATATGGCCCTCCTCGGTTGGCAGGATAGACCCACCGCCAGAGTGGATGCGCACGCGGCACTGCGCGCAGGTGCCACCGCCGCCGCAGGCGGACGGAACGAACAGCTTTTCGGCCGCCAGTGTCTGCAGAAGTTTGCCGCCAGCGGGAACCGAAACCGTCTTCTCGCCATTGATTGTGATGTTGACATTACCCGTCGACACCAACCGCGAGCGCGCGGCCATGATGATGGTCACCAGCCCCAGGACGATAAGAGTGAAAAGGATGACGCCTAAGCTAAAAGTTTCCATTGGCCCCTCCTTACAGTTTCACGCCCGAGAAGGACATGAAGGCCATCGCCATCAATCCTGCGGTGATGAAAGTGATGCCCAAACCCTGCAAGCCATCCGGAATGTCAGAGTACTTAAGCTTTTCTCGAACCCCCGCCATCGCGGTGATCGCCAGCGCCCAACCAAAGCCCGAGGACAGACCATAGGTCGTCGCTTCGGCAAAGTTGTAGTCACGTTCGACCATGAACAGCGAGCCGCCCAGGATGGCGCAATTCACCGTAATCAACGGCAGAAAGATCCCCAGTGCGTTGTAGAGAGGAGGGAAGTACTTATCGAGGATCATCTCGAGGATCTGAACCATCGCTGCGATCACACCGATATACGAGATCAAGCCAAGAAATGTCAGATCCACATCCGGGAACCCAGCCCAGGACAGCGCACCCGGTTTCAACAGGTAATTCAACAGAAGATTGTTCGCAGGGACGGTGATTGCCTGCACCACCATCACCGAAATGCCCAGACCAAGCGCGGTGGAAATCTTCTTGGACACGGCGATGAAGGTACACATGCCAAGGAAGAAGCTGAGCGCAAGGTTTTCAACAAAGATGGCCTTTACGGCCAGGGACAGTAGACCTTCCATCAGTGCGCCTCTACCTGCTGGATTTTGTATTCACGTTCTTCGACCTGGTTTGGTTTCCATGTGCGGAAGGCCCAGATGATCAGCCCGATGATGAAGAATGCCGAGGGTGGCAGCAGAAGCATGCCGTTTGGCACGTACCAGCCACCATTGTTCACGGTCTCAAGAATGGTCACACCGAACAGCGACCCGGCTCCGAACAGCTCGCGGATGAAACCCACAAGCAGCAGGATCAGACCATAGCCCATTCCGTTGCCCGCCCCGTCGATGAAGGATGCGACGGGCGGGTTCTTCATCGCAAACGCCTCGGCACGGCCCATCACGATGCAGTTGGTGATGATCAGGCCTACAAAGACGGACAGGGTTTTTGAGATCTCAAACGCATAGGCCTTAAGGATCTGGTCAACCAGGATCACCAGAGAGGCGATAATCACCATCTGCACGATGATCCGGATTGATCCGGGGATCTGATTGCGCAGGCATGAGATGAAGAAAGACGAGAAGGATGTCACGAAGATCACCGCCAGTGCCATCACTGCCGACACCTGCAATGACGAGGTGACCGCCAATGCCGAACAAATGCCCAGCACCTGCAAGGTGATCGGGTTGTTGTCGACAAGCGGGTCGACCAGAAGCTCTTTCCTTGTCTGGGACATCAGAACTCTCCTGCTTGCAATTTGCCAAGGAAGGGGCCGTAACCGGCATCGCCCATCCAGAATTTCACAAGGTTGTCGACACCGACCGAGGTCAGCGTCGCCCCGGCCAGCGCGTCGATGTAGAAATCGAGGCCGGCGGCGGGTTGCGACTTGGCGACAGTGATCTGCAAGTCGCCCGCGTCATCCCGCAGCTTTTTGCCGTTCCACAACGCTTTCCAACGCGGATTATCGACCTCGGCCCCAAGGCCGGGGGTTTCACCGTGCTGATAGAACTGAAGGCCATATATGTCGTTGCCGTTGTTTTCCAACGCAATGAAACCGTAAAGCGTTGACCAAAGGCCATATCCTTGTATCGGCAGGATCACCTTATCCAAACCACCAGTGTCATCACGCAGCAGATAGACCACGCGGTATTTCGCCTTGCGCCCAATCCCCGCCGGATCGTCATCCAGAGCGACGCTCAGTTCAGGATCGCTTGCGGCAGCGATATCGTCAAATGTAGCCGGGTCAAATTGGTCATCGACGAAATCGCCGGTCGACAGTTCCAGAACATGTGGTTCGAAGGCGGCAAAGGCTTCGGTCACATCAATCCCGGGTTCATAGACACCTGCGACTTGCAGGACGTTGACTTGTTTGTCTTTCAGCCGGTTGGTCTCTTGCACCGGGCGCAAGCTAACGGCCGCCGCCGATACGACCATCGACGCAATAAGGCAGACCGCGACGGCAACAAAGATCGTCTTGCCAACAGAATCCGGCGAGGCCGCCAGAAACCGGGCGATCGCGCCCTTTGGTTCAGGGGATTGCGTATCAGACATGGCGACGCGCCCTCCGTTTGATGTTTGCCTGCACAACGAAATAGTCGATCAGCGGCGCAAAGACGTTACCGAACAGGATTGCCAGCATCATGCCTTCCGGGAAGGCCGGGTTGATCACCCGGATCATTACCACCATGACACCAATCAACCCACCATAGATATAGCGTCCCAGATTGGTATGGCTCGCCGAAACCGGCTCGGTCACCATGAAGGCCAGCCCAAAAGCATACCCACCCAGAACCACATGCCAGTACCACGGCATCGCGAACATCGGATTAGTGTCAGATCCGATCAGGTTCAGCAGCAAGGTGAAGCCGATGGTTCCGGCCAAACAGCCCACGATCAGACGAAAGTTGGCGATCCTCGTCATCAGCAGGAAGGCCAGCCCAACCATGCAAGCCAATGTCGAGGTCTCACCAAAGCTGCCTTGTATCTGCCCGAAGAAAGCATTCGACCAGGTGATCCCATCTGCTGCCAGGGCCTGCACGCCATCGGCAGCGGACACAGCCAAAGCGGTCGCGCCCGAGAATCCGTCAACCGGTGTCCAAACAGCATCGCCGGACATGTTGGCCGGATAAGCGAAATACAGGAACGCCCGACCCACAAGCGCGGGGTTGAGGAAATTCTTGCCGGTGCCGCCAAAGACTTCCTTACCAATCACAACGCCAAAGATGATCCCCAGCGCCACCTGCCACAGGGGTGCAGTTGCCGGCATGATCAGCGTGTAAAGCATCGAAGTGACAAGAAACCCTTCGTTCACCTCGTGGCCGCGCACGGTGGCAAAAATCACCTCGAAAATACCACCAGCGACCAGTGTGACGATGTAGATCGGCAGGAAATACATCATTCCGTGCAACACATTGGCAATGATGCTGCCCGGGTCCAATGACACACCAAAGGCCCGCAGGATCGCAATTCGCCAACCAGTTGCCGCGTCGGGCCCCAGCGCTGCAATAGCCGAGTTCGCCTGGTAACCCGTATTGTACATCCCCCACAGGATACATGGGATCGTCGCGATCACGACATAGGTCATGATCCGCTTCATATCGATGTATGACCGCGCATGCGGCGCGACGGTGGTTACTGTTTTCGGAGTGTAGATGAAACTTTCGACCATCTCGTAGATGGGGAAATACTTCTCGTACTTGCCGCCCTTGGTAAAGTTCGGCTCGATCCGGTCAAAGAAGCTGCGCAAACCCATTTGGATCAGCCCTCCTTTTCAATCTTGGTCAGGCAGTCGCGCAGCGCCAACCCGTATTCATATTTTGCCGGACAGGCAAAGCCCACAAGGCCCAGATCCTCTTCGTCCAGCTCCAACGCGCCCAGGGCCTGAGCACTATCGGTGTCCATCACCAGCATCGCACGCAGCAATTGCGTCGGCAGGTAGTCCTGCGGCATCAACTGCTCAAACGTCCCCGTTGGCACCATCGCACGACGCCCACCATTCAGGTTCGAGGTGAGCGCATACAGTTTCTTGGCAAAAGCCGAGCCCAAAACAGGCTGCACGGCAAACTTCGACGGCATGGGACGAATCCAGCCCATTGGGATCTGATCGTGATCTTCGCGGATAATGGTAATCTGACGCGCAAACCGTCCCAGATAGGCGGTTGGTCCATCCGCGTGGCGTCCGGACAAGATCGAGCCCGAGATGATGCGCGCCGATCCGTCAACATCGACCTCATCACGGGTCAGATCCTCGGTCGAGGCACCCAGAACAGTGCGGATCAAACGTGGCTGACGTGCCCCCGGCCCCGTCAATGCGATCACGATATTTGGATCCAGATGACCTGTCTGAACCAGACGACCAACTGCAATCACATCCTGATACCCAATGGTCCAGACCTGGGTGTTACCGGCCAATGGCCGGAGGAAATGGATATGCGTCCCGGCCAGCCCTGCCGGATGCGGGCCCGAGAAAGCTGCGGCTTCGACACCCGCAACGTCGGCCCCCGGCATGGTATCGCCGTCCTTGTGACACACATAGGTCGTGCCCTCGGTCAGTTTGGCAATTGCACCAAGCCCGGCGGCAAAGTCATCCCCGGCATCCGCGATGATGACTGCGGCATCAGCGGACAAAGGTTCGCTGTCCATTGCAGTCACAAAAATCGCGGTTGGTTTTGTCCCCGGCTCAGGCATCTTGGAATACGGCCGTGTGCGGAAAGCGGTCCACAACCCGGCCGCACAGAGTTTTTTGGTCACGCCCTCGGCTGTGTCTGCATCGCCTACGTCAGAAAAATCGACACCCGTATCATTCGGGTCAGAGACCTCAACAACGACGCTTTGAAGAACCCGGCGTGCGCCACGGTTTATTGTAACGACCTTGCCGCTCAGCGGCGCGACCATCATCGCCTCTGGTGCGTCCTTGTGGCAGAACAATGGTGTTCCCCGCCGAACCTCATCACCTTCCTGTACCAGCATGCGCGGCTTCAGGCCCAAATAATCCGACCCAAGCGCAGCGACGCTGGAAAACTCCGGCCCCGGCCGGATAGTCTGCTCAGGGGCACCCTGAATCGGCAGCTCCAACCCTTTTTTCAGTTTGAAAGTTTGCATGTCGCTACGGTCTTCCAAGCCTCGTTCCTGCGTCCGCTATTTGTCGCCTTTCAGTCTTGGGCATCAAATAGTGCGAATTGTCTCGCCATCGGTCCGTGAAAGCGCCACAAACCTGCCGATATCCGCTCGCGTTATTCCAATCACGGACCCTTTACGCGCGGACGTCCTAAAACGCAAACCTGTTACCGCGCAAATCAGCACAACAAAGTCACTTTATCCTGAACTCGCAGCGACGCGACCAAAATAGCACAAAAAAAGCGTGTCGCGCCTGATTTACTTCCAGTGTAAGCAACGGGGATGAACACTTCAGACAGTTTTGAAATCTTTTTGGTGGCCACACCCGGTCTCGAAGCGCCTTTGTGTGAAGAGGCTATCCAAAACGGATTCGCCGAGGCCCATAAGGTCGCCGGAGGCGTCAGTTGCCGCGGGGATTGGTCCGAAGCCTGGCGTGCCAACCTGTGCCTTCGCGGAGCGAATAAGGTATTGGTACGCATAGGAAGTTTTCCGGCCGTGCACCTGGCCCAGTTGGACAAACGGGCGCGCAAATTTCCATGGTCAGTTTTTCTACGCCCTGACATACCGGTCAAAGTCGAGGCCACCAGCCGGAAATCCCGCATTTATCATGCAGGCGCGGCCCGGCAGCGAATTGAAAACGCTATATCCGAGACCCTTGGTGCCCCAATTTCTTCTGACGCCAAGCTACGCGTCCTGCTACGTATCGAGAAAGACCTATGCACCTTTTCCATCGATACCTCAGGTGAACCGCTGCACAAACGGGGCCACAAACCAGCCATCGCCAAGGCCCCTATGCGTGAGACCATGGCTGCCATGTTCTTACGAGAATGCGGGTTTGACGGCACTGAACCGGTGGTGGATCCCATGTGCGGCTCGGGCACATTTGTGATTGAAGCGGCCGAAATCGCGTTGGGTCTGCAACCAGGACGCTCGCGCCATTTCGCATTCGAGGATCTGGCCAGCTTTGACGCACAAGTCTGGCAATCATTGCGTCAAGACACCCCGCCCCCAGAGATGACCCTTCGTTTCTACGGCTCGGACCGAAACTCAGGCGCCATCGAAGCCGCCAGCGCCAATGCCGCTCAAGCCGGGGTTTCCCATGTGACCCAATTTGCCCAACGCGCCGTCAGCGACATTAAACCCCCGGAAGGCAAGGCCGGTCTGGTGATCGTTAACCCACCCTACGGCGCACGGATCGGGGATGAAAAGCGCCTGCGGTCTTTGTATGGCAGTCTGGGCAAAGTCCTTATGTCACGGTTTTCCGGTTGGCGCGTCGGCATCGTAACCAGCAACCCGTCCCTCGCCCGATCGACGCGCCTTCCGTTACTCCCAACCGGGCCGGTTGTTGATCACGGAGGCACAAAAATAAAACTGCACAGAACCAGCGCGTTGCCGTGATTGCGCACTGTCATAGGCCGAACTGACAAATGAACTCTGGCGGAGGTTTGCAAAATCTCAGGCCCGGAAATCGACTTGCGCATCCCAATTGCGGGGTATAGATCACCCGCCACGGTCGGAGTGTAGCTCAGCCTGGTAGAGCACTGTCTTCGGGAGGCAGGGGTCGGAGGTTCGAATCCTCTCACTCCGACCAAGTTTTCAAGTTGCCCGATCGCGCCTTTAGTGTTTTCAGGACAGTGATCCGAGGTTGTTAAACCTGAGCATCAGTCGAACTCTAGGACGCTAGCAGCCTTACGCAGGTGCTCCGGGCTGTAGCGCGCATTAATGGACGCGGTGATCCACGAATCTGAATGGCCGAGAAACTGTCCAATCTCCTCGATCGAGATACCTGCCTATGCCATATGAACTGCCGCGATGTGCCGCATAACGCGCGGTGACACATCCGCCAGTCGAAGAGCATCGTCGTCCTTCTCGACGGTCTGGCACTGCATGGAAATGAGCGCAAGGCCGACCACCTTGTGGGTGCGCCGCTCTGATGTGACGAGCTTCTGGCGAGCATGAATGACGGCCTGACAAAGTTGGCTCGTCGTCAGGCCCTCGGTTTAAGGTAGTTCAGACTTTCTTTAGGATCGGCTTGTCCAGTTCAAGCTCGGCCACGATCTTCTTAAGCCGGGCGTTCCCTTCTCCAGACTACTCAACTCCGAAAGCTGCGATCTGCCCATACCTCCGAACCGACGCCGCCAGTTGTACTAAGTCGCATCACTGACGCCGACACCGCGGCAAGCCATGCGAACATCGTCGCCATCGGCCAGCTTCAGTTCAATCTCACGCAGCAGCTTCAGAATATCTTCGTCCGAGTATTGCTTTCGAGCCACCTCCTCTTCCCCTTTCTAAGCCAAAGTAGTGGCCCAGTTGGGGGGAAAAGGCACAATCGGTTGTTTTCATCCGGCTTCTTGGTCATATCTATCCTCCCGGAAATGACGCAACACACGCTGAATATCTTAGTTATAGCGATGGTCCGTTTGGGAATGTGGCGGGAAACGCCTGATATGTTCAACACCTTTCTTTTTTGTTGAACACGTAGTATGTTCAACAAAGTAACCTTTTGTAGAACACGGCGCCAACATGACGTTCAAGCGACATTCATCCATCGCCCAAGCCGCTTATCACGACCTGCTGCGATCGCTTAAAGACGATGCTGTTTCGGATATCCGAGGCACACCAACACATGTCTCACGCAATGGAAAAGTCTACTGGTATGACACATACCGGGTCGGCTCTGACGTCAAGAAACGCTATATCGGCGAGGACAGAGAGGAACTCAGGGCCAGGCTTGAGCAACATCAGCAACTCAAAGCTGAAGCCGATGAGCGCAGGAAGAACCGAACCCGGCTTGTGCGCCTTCTCCGGGCAGAAGGCTTTCTAAATCTGGACGCTGCAACAGGCAGTCTCATGTCGGCGATGGCAGCGTCTGGCGTATTTCGCCTTGGAGGCACCATCGTAGGCACCCATGCGTTTCGTCTCTACGAGGGAGAATTGGGTGTCCGATACGGCCTAGATCTGATGGCGCATACCGATGACATCGACATCGCCAGCTTCTCCCGCCTCTCCCTCGCCCTTGAGGACGCCGCCACACCGCCGCTTGAACAGGTTTTCCGGGACTTTTCATTTGTGCCTCAGCCCAGCCTGCAGGCTGACAAGACTTGGCGCTGGAAACAAACACGCAGCGATACCCTGGTCGAGTTCCTGACACCGTCCTTTGGCGAAGAAGAAGGCGTGCGCGAATTGCCCGCGCTCGGCGTAGATGCGCAAGGTCTGCACCATCTGAACTACCTCATCGCCGACCCGATCAAGGCGGCTGTGACCTATCGCAGCGGCGTCATGGTGCAGATCCCGCAACCCGAGCGTTATGCCATCCACAAGCTGATCGTCGCGGATCGCCGGCGCGGCGGGGAGAATGCACTAAAGTCGGAAAAAGACCAGCGCCAAGCCGCCTTTCTGATTGAGGTGCTGGCCGAGGATCGTCCGGACGAATTGCGTGAAGCCTATGAAGATGCCCGGTCCCGCGGGCCTAAGTGGCGAGCGCGGATAGACGCCACGTTGGGGCGTATGCCGGAGACGCGGCACCTTTTGGATCGTGTTTGTTCAGATTGAAGACAGGAACGTGCGCAATGAAACCGCAACGTTATTTCAGGACTGACTGCCACTGAAGCGCAGAGACTGACACCAGAAGCCCTTGTATTAGGCCCGGGATCGATTGATTTCCGTTGTTCTGCATGGTTCACCGCCGCAAAAACAGGCGGTGAACGTGTCTGTTTTTCTGGTTGGCAGCCTGCAGAAGGTCGGATCGCTTGTTGGGGACCGCGGTTACGACACCGACTTGTTCAGAGAAGCGTTGAAAGACAAAGGGATACGTGCCTGTATCCCCAGCCGGAAGCAACGCAAATCGACTATCCGATACGACAAGCTGCGCTATTAAAAACGCGACAGGATCGAGATAATGTTCGGCAGGCCCAAGGATTGGCGGAGGGTTGCGACCCGCTACGACTGATGCCCGAAGTTCTTCCTGTCAGCGATCACGCTTACCGCTCTCGTCACCTATTGGGTATGAGTCCGGAGCCTAGGAGTGCCTGATCCCGTTCACATTCAAGTAAATCGAGTAAAGCGAACTGGTCGCGGTAACAAACAATCTGTTCAGCTTGGCGCCACCGAAACAGACATTTGAAACGATTTCAGGTATGTGGATTTTCCCGATCAAATCCCCTTCGGCGTTCAGGCAATGCACACCATCAGCGGCCGAGCTCCAGATTCTGCCGCCGTGGTCCAACCGAAAACCATCAAAGAAACCATTGGTGCATTCCGCGATAACACCGCCGCCAGACAAAGACTTCCCATCGCCACCGACCGAGAATTTGCGGATGTGTGACGGTCCATCTGGCATGTGTGTACCACCAGTATCCGACACGAAGAGCGTATTTCCGTCCTGCGAAAAAGCCAATCCGTTTGGTTTGACAAAATCTGTCGCGACCGCAGTCACCTCGCCCGTATCAGAGTCGATCCGATAGACTTGGCAAGCCCCAATCTCGCTTTCCGCGCGCTCGCCTTCATAATCCATCATGATCCCGTAGGACGGATCTGTGAACCAGATTGAGCCATCAGATCTAACGACAACATCGTTTGGAGAGTTGAGCCGTTTGCCCTGCCAAGCGTCAGCCAGAACTGTAATCGAGCCATCATGCTCCGTGCGGGTGACCCGACGGGTCAGATGCTCGCACGAGACAAGACGTCCTTGGCCGTCAACCGTGTGACCGTTGGTGTTGTTGGCCGGTTCGCGAAATACTGAAACCGAACCATCCGTCTCATCCCAACGCATCATCCGGTTGTTGGGTATGTCGGACCAGACCAGATAGCGACCGGCCGCAAACCAAGCAGGTCCTTCGGTCCAACGTGCCCCGGTCCATAGCCGCTCGACGCGGGCATGCCCGATGAAACATGCCTCGAACTCTTTTTCGTTGACCTCAAAGCCAGTGCCTTCCAAAACACCAAACATCACTCTGTTCCTTCCTCTGAGGGGGAAATCATTTGATCTCCGGGCCTTACGGTGCCCCAACCCATTTTGTGCCTTCGATTGCCCGGCAGGTCGGGACCCGGCCCCCAAATTGCTTGATATGTATCATGCGCCCTGCCAGAAAGTTGCAAAAAAACGGCAATCGCAATCAAGCCCAACCAATAACCATTGATCATGACCCACATCCAGCGTGGCGCATTCGACGACCATAACCCGCTTAGGATCGTTATTGCCCCGAGAACCAGCGCTAGATAACCCAAAGTTCTATGAATGTGCTCGAACGCCACTCGCCAAGGCGTCATATCATAGTGATCGCCAGAAAAGCTGCCGTCATTTGCCGGTGCGGTCGGGCCACCTTTGGTGCCCCGGAAAACGCCCAATACAACTTGCAACGTGCCCAGAGCAAGCACGATATACCCCAAGATCCGATGCAACCACGCGTCCGGTCGCCCACCGGAGCTACTAAGGACAAGTCCGAGCCCAACAAGCGATAGCACATACGCGAGTGTCTGGCCTTTCCAGTGACACAACCACCACACCCGGTTGTCCAGTTCCTGAGGCCAGTTCTGACCCGGTAGTATCTTAAAATAGCGTGCTGCTAAGATTGCTGCCGGGCATATCACGCCCCAGGCAATCACCATGCACCGAGCATGCCAGGACAAAAAGAAACCGACATCATGCCCTCGCGTTGGATCAATCGGTGAAAACAACCACTCGATCATCAGCCTTTCACGGCCCCCGCTGTCATTCCAGTAATGATCTGTCGCGATGCAACAAATGTGAAAATAATGGGCGGTACTGCCAGCAACATTCCTGTGGCCATGATCACGCCCCAGTCGATGTCATATTCGGTGATCGAGTTAACGATTGTCACAGGTACCGTTCGCGTCGACCTTCCCAGCAGCGCGTTGGCCAGGAGGAACTCGTTCCAAGCAATACGGAATGTAAATATCGCCGCAGCCGCAAGCCCGGGTTTGATGATCGGCAAAACAACCAGATAGAATACCTGAAGCGGGTTGGCACCATCCATTCGCGCTGCCTCTTCCAGCTGGATTGGAACCTGCACGATAAAGCTCTGCAAGATCCAGATGACAAACGGCAGGTTCATGGCCGTATAGACCAGAATGATCCCTGTGTAGGATTGATCAAGATGGTACTGAAACGTCCAGATGCCAAAAACCGGAACCAACAGCACAGCCGGCGGCACCATGCGCATCATCAGCGTTGTGATGGACACCGCTCCGCGGCCCATGAAGCGAAACCGGACCAAAGCATATGCGGCCATGCAGCCAATCAGTAGGGTGATCCCCGTCGAGATTGTCGCCACGATCAACGAGTTGCGAAGGGCCCGCCCGAAAGTTGGATCGCAGTATTGCACATGGTCAGGATCGTACCACAGCACGTCGCACAAAACCGTTTCATAATTTCTGATCGTCGGCGTGAAGAAAAAGGCTGAAACGCTTTCATCATAGATGTCGACGTTCATTTTGAACGACGTCGCCAGCATCAAAAGGATCGGCCCCACTGACATGACGACCAATGCAGCGAGCAAAGCATAGAAGGCCGGGTTTTGTTTTTCGATTTGCGTTGCCATGATTTTCAGCTTTCTGTTTGCTCGGCAGCAGCTCGCATCCTGGCGGCCCGGGCTTCTTGAATCTTGGTGTACATGAACATCCCGATGGTCAGTGCCATCAGCATCAGCAATAGGACATTGGACATCGCGGCCGCCTCGCCCAGCTCCTGAAACTCCTGGGCAGTTCGGAAAATTCGCAAGGCAATTATCTCTGTGGACAAGCCAGGGCCGCCATTCGTCAGGACCAAAATGACCTCAAGCACTTTGAACGCATCGATAAGCCGCAAAAGCAAAGTCACGACCAAAACCGGCATCATGAGGGGTATCTTGATCAGAGTGATTTTCTGCCACTCGCTGGCGCCATCAATCTCGGCTGCTTCCAACGCTGAACGCGGCAAAGACTGCATGGCAGCCAAGGCAAGGATGAAAATGAACGGTGTCCACTGCCAGACGTCGGCGATCACAACGGCAACAAAAGACCAGGTACTATCCGACAGCCAAGGAATGCCCTCATCAAAACCCCAACTTTTGATTGTACGGTTAAAGATGCCGACGGTCGGATGGTACATGTAGCGCCACATCAGGCCGACCACGATCGGGGCAATCATCATCGGCAGGATGAACACCGTCCGCAAGACGGACATGCCGCGAATGTTCCGATCCAACAGTAAAGCCAGACCTACACCCAGAACCATCTCCAAAGTCACTACAACGAACGCAAATTTGATCGTGACCCAGAAGCTTTCGTGGAACGCACTGTCATGCAGCAGATTGGCGTAGTTCTTTAGACCAACAAACTCGGCCTGACCGATACGCTGGCTGGGGCTCCAATCAAGGAAACTGGCATAGATCATGTATCCGATGGGGTAGAGCAGCGCAAAGATCAGAACAACCGCTGCGGGCGCCAAGAACAGATATGGGGTGAGCCGATTGGCCCGTGCTACAGCACTCATAACAGCGGCCCTTTGATTTTTGAATTTCGTCTTGAGAGGCGGCACCCGAACATTGGTTCAGGCACCGCCTTGGGGAGTGAGCTTATTGCTGCCAGGTGTAGTAGCCAGCGTCGTCCATAATCGCCTTGCTACGTTCCGCAACACCGTCCAGCGCAGTCTGAATATCCAGGTCTTCGGTCAGAACCTGACTGAGCGTTGTACCCAGATCGGCATTGATTTTACCCCAGACCGGGATGATAGGACGCCAATCGGGATCGGCATGTTTTAGTGCCTCACCAAAAACTTCAAGATGCGGCTGTTCAGCCAAAACATCAGGATCGCTATGGGTCGAGAAGCGCGAGGGGTTACCGCCGGCAACCGCTATAGCTTTGTCCGCCTCTTTCGAAGTCAGCCATTGCATCAGCAGGAAGGCGGCATCCTTATTTTGGGCATTTGTCGGAATGCCAATGCCAAACCCACCGGTCTGACTCCCACGGCGTGCGCCTTCTGGGTGTGGCGCCCAGCCGATCTTACCAACGACCTTGGATTTCTCCGGGTTATTGACCTGACCTGCAAAGACAGTGGAGTCGAGGAACATCGCTGAATTGCCTTGCAGAAACGATGCACCCGCCTCGGCAAAGCCGAAAGTCTCCGCGCCCTCGGCACCGCACTCGACAATTGTTTTCAACGCTTCGGCAGCTTTGACCCCCTCTTCGTTGTTCATAATCGGGTTCCAGTTGTCATCGAAAATGCGACCACCCAACGGCGCGAGGTGCAGAAGGTATGCGTGCGACGCATGATGTCCTGAAGCGGCGCGCGATGCCAGACCACCCATGCCGGGTTCCAGCTCGGGAATTCTACACGCCAATTCCAATAGGTCGTCATAGGTTTTCGGCACCTCAAGGCCGTGCTTGTCAAAGATATCCTTGCGATATCCCAAGATCGAAGTCTCGGACCCGAAAGGAATGCCGAACAACGATCCGGTAGGTCCGGGCAGGTATCCCTTAGCGCCACCAGAAACGCCAATGTTACCAACATATCCGTCGATCAGATCCTCTGCGTCGTAGTTCGGGTCTGCCAGCGCGGGATTCATGAAGTACTTGGCCAGGTTTTCCAGCTGATCCGCATAGACGTAATCGGCTTTGGAAAACACCACATAGGCGATCAGATCGTAGTCGCCTTTGTTCTTTGTCAGTTCCAGCGTCTGTTTTTCACGCATCTTCAGGTATTGAAGTTGGTCGACCTCAACCCGAATGCCGGTTTCTTCGGTGAATTGTGGTAGCACCTGCATCACCGCGTCAAAGTGAGGATGTGCCGGGAAATTCACGACAAGTGTTGAGCCCTCATAGGGCTCATACGGATTGGCGGTTGCCAACCCTACAGTCAGTGTTAGGGCCGCGACGCCCGCACCGGTCTGTTTGAGTAAGTTCAGCATTTGCTCCTCCCATGCTGTTTTGGGCCGCTCTTAGAGGGCGACCTCCCTTTCGCGATCAAATAGATGAATTGCGTCGGCGTTGACCTCAAACCGAAGGGTCTCACCCAAGGCGATGGGCGTATCCGACTTCAGTTCGACCTCGATTTTCTGACCTGCGCAATCGCAGATCAGTACGGATTGCGCGCCGATGTATTCCGAGACCACGACCTTCAGGTCCAGACTGGCATCCTCGGGGGCGTTAGGATTAAAGCGCAGATCAGAAGGTCGAATGCCAAGCGTGACATTGCGCAGATCGGCTTTCTGCATATTTTGCTGGCGCTTCTGAGTTAAGCTGATAGAAAATCCGGCGCCCGTCACAAACAGCTCACCACCACGATCTTCAACACTTGCGTCCAGAAAGTTCATCGGTGGCGAACCAAGAAAGCCAGCGACAAACTTGTTAACGGGATTTTTATACAGTTCTTCCGGTGTGCCTTGTTGCTGAATGTACCCGCCATGCATAACAACGATCCGATCCGCCAGTGTCATGGCTTCGATCTGGTCGTGAGTGACGTAGATCATGTTTTTTTGTACCTGCTGACGCATCAGAGCCAACTCGGCACGCATCTGACCACGCAATTTGGCGTCAAGGTTGGACAGGGGCTCGTCAAACAGAAACGTACTGCTGTCGCGCGTCAGCGCCCGGCCCATGGCAACTCGCTGACGCTGACCCCCCGATAATTCCGCCGGTTTGCGATGCAGGTAATCGGTTAAGCCCAGCATCCGGGCGACGTCGCCTACCTTTTTGTCGATCTCAGCTTTGGGGACCTTTTGCAGTCTCAGTGCGAAAGACATGTTTCGCGCCACATCAAGATGCGGATAGAGCGCATAATCTTGAAACACCATCGCCAGATCGCGAGCCTTGGGTTCAAGATGACTGACCGGGCGATCATCAATGAAAATCTCACCTTCCGATACCGTCTCAAGCCCGGCAATCATACGCAACGTTGTCGACTTGCCACATCCAGACGGGCCAACAAACACGGTGAACTCGTTCTCTTCCATCTCGAGGTCGATTCCGTGCAGGACTTCAAAGTCCCCGTAGCGTTTGACGAGGCCCTCTAATCGTATTCTGGGCATTATCCCTCCACCCCTTGTTACCGGTCACACTAGCATCTATGTGACCGGTCACATAGTAAAATATTACGATTTAAATCAGCAGGTTAATGAGTTTAGGAGAATCTGCAGCTTTCGCGAAACTCGATGCGCGGTGTGAGCGTCACATGACATGGCGAATCTGTGCGAGTTTCCTCGTCACCAAGTAGTTTCGAAATAAGCTTCCCGGTTTGCCGCCCAATCTCAGTCGGGTCAACAACAACGGTGGAAATCGAGGGGGAGCTGAACCTCGAGACCTCAAAGTTACCGAAACCGACGACAGAGATTTCGTCTGGAACGGCCTTGCCGATTTGCAAAAGACGACTCTGAACGCCAAAGGCCGCCATGTCTGACACGCAAAACACGCAATCGACGTTGGGATACCTGTCCAGAATGTGATCGACGGCGGCGGCACCATTCTCGATGGTCAGCGGTGGAGTGCCCAGCATGATCTGCGCCTTGGCATCTAGCCCGGCGCTGCTCATAGCCTGCTCAAAACCTTCGCGCCGCGCCGCGCCTCGGGTCCAATCATCCTGACCTTCACCAAGAAAAACGATGTTCTCAAAGCCACGTTCGATCAACGCCTGTGTCATGTCATAAGCAGCTTTTGAATTCGAAAACCCGACCGTATGCGCAATTGGATTTTGCGGTTTCTCCCAAATTTCAACGATGGGCACGGATACGTCAGCCAACAGGTCAAGAGTGCGCTGTGTGTGACCGTCATAAGATAAGACTATAGCCTCTGGACGGCGGCGCAGCATGGTTTCCACGAGCTGTTCTTCCCGCTCGGCAGAATAGTCCGTGTGTCCAAGCAGCAATTGCAGCCCAACTTTTTCCAGCTCTTCGGTCAAGCTTTGGACGGTCAACGCAAAGTGTAAATTGTTCAGCGAGGGCAAAAGCACTGCGACAAAGCCAGACTTCTTGGTCGTCAAAGAACCTGCCATTTGGTCTGGGACATAGTTCATCTGCTTGACGACTTGCAGGATGTGGTCGCGTGTTTCCTTGGAAATTGGGCTGTTTTTCTTCAGCGCGCGGCTGACAGTCATCCGCGATACACCTGCCGCCTTTGCAACGTCTCGCATCGTGACATGTGTGCGACCGGGATTCTTGTTCGTCATGCAACCACCACCTTTGGGCAGAAACTAGACCACCTTGTTCCCGGTCACAATCTCAGAACTTCAGCCCTGCAACTCGTTGGGTAATAGAGCCGCTGGCATGTTCTGATAGCTTACTGGCCGCAACCAGCGCGCGATGCCCAAAGTGCCGACCGAGGTCGCGCGGACATCGGTGCTGGCCGGGTACGGCCCGCCATGCATCATGGATGAACACACTTCGACACCTGTCGGGAAACCGTTGGCCAGCAAACGGCCCGCCTTCTCTTCCAGCACCGGCATCAATTCACGGGCCAACGCTTCATCAGCTTCATCCATGTGCAAGGTCAGGGTCAGTTGTCCCTCCAGGCACTCGGCAAGCGCCCGCATTTCATCAGGGGTCTCGCACCGAACGATAATGCCCGCTGCGCCAAATACCTCGTGTTGCAGCTTAGGGTTTGCCATCCACTCCTTGGCGTTGACCTTGAACAAGGCCGGAACAGCCGAGCGACTGTCAGTTACAGCGTCGCAAGAGGTGACCTCGACCATAAGCTCGCGAAATTCACGGACACCCTTTTCATAAGCATCGTGAATGCCGTCTGTCAGCATCTTCTGCTCGGCGGTTTCGTTCAGCGCGTTGACACAAGCCGATTCCAGAGCATCTGCATCTGATCCCTTTAGCATGACCGCTACGCCTGGATTGGTGCAGAATTGCCCTGCCCCCATCGTCAGCGACGCCGCCCAGCCCGCGCCAATCTCTGCTGCACGTGCGGCCATCGCCTCGGGCAGGCAGAACATCGGATTGACCGAACCCAGCTCGCCATAAAACGGGATGGGCTGGGCTCGGGCATGGCACAGATCATAAAGTGCCCGCCCCCCGGCCAAGGATCCGGTAAAGCCGACCGCCCGGATTTCAGGATGCTGAACAAGTGCCGAACCAACTTCACGGCCAGAGCCTTGAACGATTTGAAACGTGCCCGCAGGCATATCACATAGTTCGCCCGCCTTGGCGATAGCTTGCGCCACCAGTTCGGCGGTGCCAGCATGTGCGCTGTGACCCTTGACGATAACGGGACAACCAGCGGCCAGTGCCGATGCGGTGTCGCCACCTGCTGTCGAAAAGGCGAGCGGAAAATTCGACGCACCAAACACGGCCACGGGGCCGATTGCTTTGTGCGTCAGGCGCAGATCAGGACGGGGGAGTGGCGTCCGATCAGGAAGTGCGCCGTCTTTGCGGATATCAAGATATCCTGTCTCTTCAATCAGATCGGCAAACATACGCAACTGGCCCGTCGTACGGCCGCGCTCGCCGATGAGCCGCGCATCGGGCAGGCCGGTTTCTGCCATACCGGTCTCGGTGATCTCATCGCCGAGAGCATCCATTTGATCCGCTATTGCGCGCAGGAATGTGGCGCGTTCGGTACGTGATTTTCCGGAATAGGCACGAAAGTCACGGCGGGCGGCCTGGCAAGCTTCGTCGACCTGCGCTGCGGTCGCCTGTGCAAAGCTTTGCCCGCCCAGATCATCAGACGCGCGCAGATTGTCGGACCCGACCCATGTGCCGTCGATCAGGTTTTTTCCAAGGATCATCTTATTTTCCCCATTTCAGGACCAGTGGGTCCAGCGGTTTCAGAAGGTCTATCAGCCGGTCACGAATGGCCGGTTGCAGCGGATCAATCGGGTGGCGACAAAATTCGGATCGGATCACGCCACCTTCGACCATCGCGGCCTTGCAGGACTGCCAACCGCATTGCCGGTTTTCGTGGTTGATCACCATCGCCACGCGCCCATAAGCGTCAGTCGCCTCATCAATGCGGCCAGCGTGGTGATGGATAATCACGGGTTTGATCTGATCAACGATCATTCCGGATGTCATGGAACCGGTTGCACCGGCATCCAGATCAGCCAGCAAAGTGATGCCCTCTTCGCCGTCAAACGGCGCTTCAATTACATCACCACCTGAGGCAATCAATGCCCGTAGCTTATTGGCCGCGCGAGGACACTCGATCTTGAACAGCTTCACCATGTCAATTTCCTGAGCCATCTGCACCAACAACGACACGGGTAGATCAACACCTGAGAGCGGCGCATCCTGTACCATAATTGGGATACCGACTTCACCCACAGCCGCGAACTGATCAAAGGTCTGCTGCGCGTTCCCTTTCAAAAGCGCCCCGTGATAAGGCGGCATCATCATGACAATGTCCGCGCCAAGGTCTTTCGCAAACTTAGCGCGTTCGACAGCGATCTGCGTGGCAAAATGACTGATCGTCACAATCATCGGCACGCGCCCGGCGACATGTTCCAAGCTTAGCCGGGTTAAGGTTGCACGTTCTTCGTCTGAGATCAGAAACTGTTCCGAAAAATTCGCCAAAACACAGATCCCGTCTGCGCCCTGATCGATCAGGCAATCCAAAACACGCTTCATCCCATCAAGATCAAGTGTACCGTCATCATTGAACGGCGTTGGAGCGACGGGCCAGATGCCAGTGTATGTCATGGGCTACTCCGTTATCTCGAAATGTTTCAGATGCTTATCCGTGATCTCAATCCCTAGGCCTGGCTTGTCGTCATCCAGATCAATGAAGCCGTCGACCGCATCTGGATCACCTTCGAAGATGTAATAGAACAGCTCATTGCCAACCTCGACATCAAAGACGGGGAAGTATTCGCTGATCATACAATTCGCATTTGCCATGGTCAGGTGGTAATTGTGCATCTGTCCGGCATGAGGGATGACCGGCACTTGGAACGCCTCGGCGATCGCGTTGATCTTTTGCGCCGCCGTGATGCCCCCTACACGGTTGGTGTCATATTGCAGGACCGAGACGGCTTTTTTCTCGATCAGATCCTTGCAACCGATAACCGAGAATTCATGCTCCCCGCCCGAGATCGGCACGATATTCATTGCGTTCAGATCGCGGTAACCTTCGACATCGTCGGCAATCACCGGTTCTTCCAGCCACCGAGGTTCGTATTTGGTCAGCTTCGGAAGCATACGTTTGGTGTAGTCGAGGTTCCAACCCTGATAACATTCCAGCATCAGATCCGCGTCATATCCAATGACTTCGCGCACCGCCTCGACACGCTTCAGGTTTTCGCGCATGCCGGGCATTCCATCCTTGGGCCCCCATCCAAAGCGCATTTTGTAGGCGGAATAGCCGTGCTTTTTGGCCTCTTCAGCCTCAGCCTGCATGGACTCGACCGGGCCGGAATAAAGCTTGGAGTAATAGACCGGGATCTTTTCCTTGGTCCGCCCGCCAAGCAATTTGAAAACAGGCTTGCCCACAAGCTTGCCCATCAGATCCCAAATCGCCAGATCCACCGCCGAGATCGCTGTCATCCCGATGCCCTTGCGTCCCCAGGCGTGGCTGCGGCGGTACATTTTTTCCCACAGATAAGCATAATCGAACGGATCTTCCCCAATCACCATGGGCGCAAACCAATCATCGATGGCCTTCTTGACCACTGTCGGCGCAAGTGCCGCATTGCCAATGCCGACGGTGCCGTCCTCGGTTTCAATTTCGCAGGTCAGCCATTGGTGAAACCGGAAAGAGGACATTGCGTCGCCCTTATCCCAAAGTGCGTCTGACGCGTTGGTGCAGAAGTTGCCCGTGGGTGGTACCGTGGGTCCGGTCCAGTTCCAGACGCGGGTGCGCACGGCTTTAATTTTGGTCATCTCAGTCTCCTCAGGCCGCGCCACGATCGGCGCGATGTGTCTTGGCCATCCGCACCAGCAGATCAAACGCCTGCCGTGTAGCGCTCGGGTTGGCCTTGTTCTGTCCGGCGATATCAAAGGCAGTGCCGTGTGCTGGGGTCGCCACTGGAATCGGTAGCCCGCCCGCAACAGTTACACCGCGCTCAAACCCCATCAGCTTGATCGCGATCTGGCCTTGATCGTGATACATGGTCACAACCGCATCAACCTCGCCCCGCTGAGCCTTGAGAAACACGGTGTCCGAGGGCCATGGCCCTGTCACGTTCATCTGTTTTTCCTGCGCCTTGCGGACGGCAGGTTCAAGAATGTCGATCTCTTCCCGACCAAATTTGCCGTTGTCGCCTGCGTGCGGATTCAGCGCCGCTACCGCGATGTTGGGACGAACCTTGCCCGCCTTGCGCAGGGTGTCATCGGCCAGATTGACGGCCTTTAGTATCCTGTCTTCGGTAATGTTGGCCGCGACGTCTTTTAGCCCGATATGAGAGGTCACGCGCGTGGTCATCAGCTCATCCAGAACATTAAGTTCCGAGTGATACCCCTCATGACCCAGATACCGCGCCATATAGCGATGCTCATCCTCGGCGTTCAGCCCGGCGCCCGTCATCGCCGCCTTGTTGAACGGGCCAAAAAGGATGCCGTCCACCCGTCCCGCCATTGCCAGATCCATCGCCTTGTCGAGACAGCGCAGGGATGTGGTGCCACTTTCAACCGTCACCTTGGCGATTTTCACGTCCTCGGGTGCAATTGTGTCCAGCTCCAGATGGGAAAGCCCATGTTGATCCGTCACCTCACACACCGTGTTCAAAGGGACCTCAAGATCAGCTTGTTCTGCGCCGCGTTGCCACAAATGGCTGTCGCCGACCAGCACGATATCGGCAGCATCCTGAACGCCATCCTGATTTAGCAGCTTGGCGATGAGTTCTGGCCCGATCCCGGACGGATCGCCAGGAACAATTGCGATGCGAGGTTTGATCATGCCACACCCTCCCAGTATTTTGAAAATCCGTCGGGCAGGATGACCATCACGTCTGGCTCCTTGCCCGTGTCAAAGGTCTGCACCACCTCGAATGTATCAAGGTTGAACCGCTGCACCTGCTCGCAATCAATCGCGATATAGGCGAAGGCGGCCTCGTTATCGATACACAGGGCCAGCGGATTCGCCGGCGTTTTCTGTTCGTGCAGCATCTCACCCGTCGCTTCGTCAAAAACGGAAAACGAGCCGCCAAAATGGTTCATCGTCACGAGGCGATTGCGCTTTTCGTCATAGTAAATACGGCAGGGGTCATCCGGTGTTGGGAAAGTACGCTCGACTTCCAGCGTTTCGGTGTTGATGACGGCTACGGTGTTGGAAATCCGTTGTGAGGTATAAAGCGTGTGTGCTTCTTCTCGCAGACATCTCCCCTCGGGTTTCTGCCCGGTCTTGATTGAGATCGGCGATACTGACACATCGTAGGGGTTGAAAACAGTCACATCGCCAGAGGTCAAATTCATGGAATAAGCCGTGTGCCCATCTTTGGTGAGGGCAAACAGATGACACTTGGTGCCGCCCGTCGGCGTGATATGATCCCATCCCTGATCGAAGGCGCGCGGGTTTTCCTTGACTAACAGATGACCTGTCCATTCCGACAGCACGTATAACCGCCCCTGCCCGTCCAATCCGATCCCATGTGGGCGGGCATGTTCGCCCAGATCGTAGGTGTGCACGATTTCCTGTTTGTGGATATCAATCACGATGACCGACCGACCCTCGGTACCCTCGATACCGGAATTCTGCACCCCGTAGTGACCGACATAAGCGTACTGGTAATCATCGTCGACCACGAACTCATGGGGAAAATGTGGCAGGTCCAAACGACCCTGACGGGCACCCGTTTGAATATCATACCAGCTTACGCAATGGCTGCACTTTTCGATCAGCATCATGGATTGCGCCATTTTGAACCCCTTTCCGAGTCATCAAACCTATTCTATGTGACCGGTCACATCGTTATGCGTCGCGCCGTAAATCGTCAATCCCAAATTCAGTTTGGGCGGGGATGTCCCCGCCCAGCCCGAGGTCAACGCTCCAGAGCGCCCACGCCTGAGAACCGAAACGCTTCCTGTTCCAGCGCATCCAATTCGTCTGGGTTCATCTGGTCATGTGCGACCGTAATCCGGCCCAGAAAAACAAAAGGCAGCTCGTCCTGACGGCCTTCCATATGCGCCTTGATGGCCTCAGCCGTGGCGGCACCAACATCGTCGCCCATGCGCATCGGGGTTGCATCCAGTTCGCCGCGACGGATGGCGTCCAGCTCAAGACCTGTACCGCCCCAACCGGTCGAGAAGACTTCTTTCTCTTTGCCAGCTGCAACCTGTGCCTCGACCGAACCCATCGCCATCGCCGTGTTTGCGTTGTGGATGATCGTGGCCTCAGGATACGCCTGCAGGATCAGGCTAGTGCCCTCAAAACCACCTTCGCGCTGGTACTCACCATAGTGTTCATAAACGGTAGTCCAGTTGCCCTTATCCTCAACACAGGCCTTGAAATCGCCCGAGCGCTGATCGTCAGTGATCCCCGGAATACCCCGGTTCATCGCCATGGTCACGTCATTGCCCAAGCGTTCCAGCATGTAGTCGCACATGGTCAGCGCACCCGCGGCCGAGCTGAAATCGAACCATGCATCCGGCTGGTTTTCCAGATCCTTGGGCGGCGTGTGAAAGGCCCAGACGAAGGTGGCAAAGCCGTCGCTAGCCGACATCTTGTCGATGTTGTCTGCCTGAATGGCCAATTCCGATGGGCCAAAAATGACGAAATCATATAGATCCGCATCTTGAACCACCTGATTGGCATAAGTTGACTGCAGGCTGTGTTCGATCTGACGGCTGGCAAATTCTGTGGTGTCGTATTCGATCCCCAACTCGTCCAGGCGTTTGATCATCGCCAGATAGTTGCGCGCCCAGAAATCTGACGTATCCGCCGAAGGGTAGATCAAAGCGATCTGCAACGGCCCGTCCTGCGTGCCTGAATACTTTATCGCTTCAGCCCCGGTCGTGGCTTGCAGCGCTTCCAGCTTGCCGTCGGCATTTACCTCGCCCGGAACCCAGTAGTCCCGATCTGCGATACCGGGCAGCTCTTTCAATGGCAGGTTGCCTTCCGCCAAGGCAGCAGCAGCACACAGGCAAAATGCGCTTGTCGTCAGTAAGGCTTTGTTCAATTGTTTCACGGTAAGTCCTCCCTTTCGCGAACATTGTGGGGTCTTGCAGGTGCGTCGGGACTCCTACCTCCCGGCGCACCACTTTTGTCTGCCTTAGCCGCTTGGCGCAGGCTCGGTTGCCAGGCCCGCCCCAAGGGCCAACAACAGGATCAGTGCACCGATCAGCGCAGCCGAGAACCGCAGCAGCTTCTGCGCCTCTTTGCTGCGCAGTGCGGCCATCAAGCCATGTGCACCGTCCCGGTCTTTCTTTTGCATCCACGTGTACAGAGCGACCGAGCTGACGATGACCACACCCGAAGCGACGGATTGCCAGAAGAACTCGATCCGCAGCGTTACCAATGCGTTGATCATCATCGACAGCAGAAGCACACCGGCTAGCGAACCCAGCATTGACGCCCGTCCGCCGAACAGAGAGGTGCCGCCCACAACAACCGCCGCGATGACGTGTAGGTTGAAATACGGCGCTGAAGTTGCCTGGATGGCGTTCAGTTTTCCGGTCAGCATCACACCCGCCATCGCCGCCGCCGCACCCATCAGCACATATGCATAGATTTTGTGGCGATCGACCGCGACACCAGTCATTTCACTGGCTTCGGGGTTTGAACCAATGGCGATGGTGTAACGCCCGAAATAGGTGCGGGTCAAAACCACATAGCCGACAGCCATGGTGAGTAAGCCCAAAATCACTGGGATCGGGATAAATCCGGGGATTTGCCCACGCCCAATATCCGTAATCAAGTCGGGGAACCGAGCAAGCACCAGACCTTTTGCGATGACGAGCGCGAGGCCACGATACACCAGGTCCATAGCCAAGGTGCCGATCAGGTCCGGTACCTTGAACCGAGTAATCACGAGGCCGTTGATCAGACCCATGATCGCCCCCATGACGATAGCCAATGGCACTGCCACCCATGCGGGAAAGCCGTACTGCTTGATCAAAAAGGCCATAAGAATGGCTGAGAACGCTGCAATGGATCCAATAGAGAGATCAATCCCGCGCTGGGTGATAACAAAGGTCATCGCCATAGCCATTGGCATATACAGCGCCGCGTCCAGTAGGATCAGGTTCAGGTTTGTGGCGCGGAAATACCGTGCAGGTTCGGCGATACCCATGAAGATAAGGATTGCCAGGATCATCACCATTGGACCGATGAAGGCCAGATACGGCTCGAGCCGGTCCATGATGGTTTTATGTTCGGGGGTGGTGGTGGTCGCGGACATCTTGCTCTCCTTCACGCGGCCGCATCCTGAGCGCCGACGATCAGGCCCAGGACGTCTTGAACGGAACTATCCGCGGTTTTGACAACGCCAACAGCGCGGCCCCGGCGTTGCACGTGAATGCGGTCGGACACTTCGAAGACATCATCCAGCGAGTGCGAAATCAGGATAACCGCCAGCCCCTGTTCTCGAAGCGACTTGATCAGCTTCAGGGTTCGGGCTGTTTCCTGCGGACCCAACGCGGCAGTGGGCTCATCCATCACCAGCAGGCGCAGGTCTTCGTGGTACACCGCGCGCGAAATCGCGACGGCCTGACGTTGTCCGCCAGACAGGCTTTCCGTCATCACGTCCATTGACCTCAAACGCACGCCTAAACGTTCTTCCAGAACCCGGGCAGCCTCGGTCTTCATGCGTTTATTGTCCAGAAACGCCATGCCCAGGACGTTCTTGGTCAGTTCGTTTCCCAGGAACATATTGGCGGCAGGCGACAGATGATCCGCCAGCGCAAGTGTCTGGTAAACCGCGTCAATCCCGTTAGCGATTGCGTCCGAGTGGCTGGACATCTCCAACCGCTGACCGTCCATCAAGATCCGCCCTTCGGTCGGCTGGTGAACACCGGTCAGGATCTTGATCAACGTCGATTTTCCCGCCCCGTTGTCACCAACGATGGCCAAAACTTCACCGGCATACGCGGTCAGATCAACATCCTGCAGCGCCGTGACGCCGCCAAAGCGTTTGGTTATTCCCTGCATTTGAACCAATGGCTGATCGCTCATGGCTTCCTCCTTTGCGCAAAGCTTCACCATGGCGGTCAAAAGACCGGTGTGATGGCTTTGCGCTGTGTCATCTCTTTGGAAGGCAGCCCCGCCCCTGAACGGCAGAGGCTGCCAGAGTGGTTACTTGCCCCAGATCGTCACGTAAGCATCGCGATATGGGCTGTCGGGGTCGAACTGGTTGCTATCACCCAGCTTGGCCAGACCTTCCTCGGTCACCAGCGCGGGCGACGTCACATAGCCCGAGCACGGCTCGCCCTGAATGGCGCGGTTCAGCTCATCCACAAGCTGCCAGCCCTGCAGGTTCAGCGGTTCGGCCACGGTAATGGTCTGATAACTGCCACTGCGAATACGCTGGAACGCAGCCTCGGACCCATCGCCGGCCGAGCCAGCCTGCGGGCCGTCATCCGACGAAATTCCTGCGGCCGCCAGTGCAGGCCCCATGAAGTCGAAATACAGGTCATTGATCGCCAAAGCGTGCGTCCACTGATCTCCGTATTTCTGCAGAAGGCTGGTGGTCAGCGGCCCCATCCGGGCTGACGTATCAGCAATGGGCGTGTCGACATATTCCAATACCGTGCCACCTGCGGCCTCGATGGTTTCTTTGATGCGATCGGCCTTGTCGATGGCAATCTGATAGGTGGAGTCCGTAAAGATGATGGCCCCGACCGCATCCCCACCATCATTCATCGCCCATTCCGCAGCAACTTCGGACACGGTCATCGCATCGGTTGAGACATTGGCAAAGATACCGCCCGGTGCGTCGCAGCCGATCTTGGGGCCTGAGTGCCATGCGACCATCGGAATGTTCGCATTCACAACGCCTTCCAGCGCAGCCTGCTGTTCGACGGCGTCGAAGCCATTGATGATGATCCCGTCCGGTTGCAAGGCCATTGCCTGACCGATGGCACCTGTGCGGCCCTGAATGGAACCGGCGCCGTCCAGCACGCGGACTTCCCAGCCGATGGCTCCGACAGCTTCCTCGACACCATTGGTGACGCCCAGAATACCGCCGTTTTTCAGATCCCCTGCAACGACGACAATCGACTTGCCCTCGGCAGCTTTGGGGCCGCTTGTAGGTCCGTCAAAAGCGGTCTCGGCCATGACCGGTACACCCAGCCCCGTCAGCAGGGCGGCGGCGGATACCGCCATAAAAGTCCGTTTCAGCATAATCTCCTCCCTTATGCTTTTACTTGTTGGCGCCTTTGCGGCGCTGAGCGTAACCGGCAATCCCGATCGCAATCAGCAGCGTGACACCGTTGAACATCGGCTCGACCCAGAAGGATCCACCGAATTGCTGAATGCCCGAGATACCGACAGCCAGGATCGCGACACCCACAACTGTTCCCCAAACATTCACGCGTCCCGGCTTGATGGTGGTGGACCCCAAGAAGGCCCCGACCAAAGCAGGTAACAGGAATTCAAGACCGACCGAGGCTTGCCCGATCCGTAGTTTCGATGCCAGCAACACCCCGGCAAATGCGGTGATCAGGCCCGATGACATAAACGCGCCAATGACAAACTTTCGCGTTGGAATACCGTTCAGCTGCGCGGCGCGCTGGTTGGCACCGATTGCATACAGATATCGACCGATGGGCGTGTATTCCAGAATCAGCCACATCGCGACGGTGATGCCCAGCACATAAAAGCCGGTGATCGGCAGGCCGAACACAAAGGTGCCGTTGATGGCGTAGAAACTATCCGGCAACGCGCCGACCATCTGACGACCTCCCGTGTGCCACAGCGCCAGCGCGTACAGCACAGTGCCCGTGCCAAGCGTGGCAATAAAGCTGTCGATCTTTGCGACTTCGACAAGCAAACCGTTCAGGAAACCGGTGAACAAACCCAATGAGAGAACGATCGCAACTGCAATTGGCCAGGGGATACCAAACGTCGTCTGCAATGAGATCGCCAGAATGTGCCACAGTACGATCCCATACCCCACCGTCAGGTCAATACGTCCGGCCGCCATTGGGATCATGGCCCCAAGCGACAACAGCGCAATAATGGCCTTGTCCGAAATGATTGCCCGCAAATTCAGGAGTGTGGGAAAGGTATTGGGCAATAGGACCGAAAACAGAATGATCAGGAATCCGGTCAGCAGCACCAGCCCATAGACCGGAAGAAAGCGCAGTATCCGTGTTCTGAGCGAAGCGTTCTTCAACTCGGCCTTGGTAGGTTCCAGCGCATTGGATTCAAGCGATTGCATATTCGTAGTCCTTAACTCGCAACGGCGTTCGAGGCCGAGGCGGCTTGTATGAGATTTTCTGTGGTCAGCTCAGTACCCATCAATTCACGCACGATCTGCCCTTGGCTGAAGACAATGGCCCGGTGACAGATGGCTGCAACTTCTTCAAAATCGGTCGAGACCACGATGATCCCGACGCCACCTTCCATTGCCCGATTCAATAACGCATAGATTTCCGCCTTGGCGCCGACATCGACGCCTGCAGTAGGATCCTCGCAGATCAACAAATTGCGTTTTGTTTCCAACCATCTGCCGATCACAACCTTTTGCTGGTTTCCACCGGAAAGGCTTTCAATGGCCATGGTTTGATCATTCGGCGACAACGCGACATCCGCACCCACGCGGGCGGCGTTTTCTGTTTCTGTACGGTGGCTCATGAAAGATAGCAGTGTTCGCCCGAAGGCCGCGGGATTCAGGAATGTGTTCTCCCGGATGGTCAGCGACATCGCCACGGACTCCTCGGTCCTGTCCCGGGCAACCAGCCCGATCCCAGACGCCATAGCTGCTTGGGGAGAGGATAGATTGGGCGCTTCGCCACGCAGGGTGATCTGCCCATCGAACATTTCGGCCCCAAACAATGCACGAGAGACGTTTTCGTGCCCTGCCCCGCGCAGGCCAACCAGCCCCACGATCTCATTCGATTGCAGCTGGAAACTTACATTGTGAGCCGCGTCCATATTCAGGCCGCTGACCTGCAGGATGGTCTCGCCCGGCGGGTTGTCGGGCTTGATCACCTGGCGTGTCTTTCGCCCGACGATCATGTAAACAAGCTCTTCCGGCGTTGTATGATCAATGCTGCGCAACCCAACCAACTCACCATCGCGCAAAACCGCCACGCGGTCCGCGATCTGAAAAATCTCGTCCAGCCTATGCGATACATAGATCATGCCCACGCCCTGCTCTTTCAGCGGGCGCAGAGCTTCGAACAAGCGCTCAACCTCGTCTGCGGGCAGCGACGCGGTGGGTTCGTCCAGTACAAGATAGTCGCAATCCACCGCCAAGGCGCGGGCAATGGCGACAAGCGATTTCTCGGTGCGCGAAAGATCCTGAACACGAGTTGTTGGATCAAATTCGCATCCAACCTTATCCAGCGCTTGTTGGGCAAACTCATTCACTGTCCTCCAGTTGATAAGACCGTTCTTCCGAGAGTAGCCGAGCGCCAATGCAATGTTCTCCGCGACCGTCATCCATTCGATCATCCCCAAATCTTGGTGAATGAACGCAACTGACTGACGCTCTCCAAAATCGCCAGGGCTGTGTTCGTATGGGTGACCATCGATCAGAACCCGACCTTCGTCGGCTTTGTGAATGCCACCAAGGATCTTGATGAGAGTGGATTTCCCGGCCCCGTTTTCACCCAACAAAGCAACGATCTCGCCGCGTTCAATGTTCAGGGATACATCGCGCAAGGCATAGGTGCCTCCGAAATGCTTCTTTATCCCATCAAAGAACAGATTGCTTTGTGCAGTGCCGGGCACTGTGGCCTCCTCCCAGATCGCGGTAACCCTGATGCTCCTCAACAACGTGTTGAGTTACCCGTAACGTTACGTTAGCATTCTCGCAGCCCACTTGGTTGTCAACAAAAAAGAGTTACCCGTAACGTAAATGAGCGACGATCCGGATAAATCTAATAGAAACAATAAAATAAGCCTGGCCGAAGTGGCCAAGGCTGCAGGCGTCTCCAAGATGACTGCAAGTCGAGTCTTGCGAGACGAAGGAGGTTTTTCGGAAAAGACACGTGCCAAGGTCATGGTAGAAGTCGATCGCTTGGGATACCTGCCGAATCGCTTGGCGACCGTGTTTGCGGGTGGCAAGAAATCGACGTTTGTCGGCGTCAGCATCCCGGAATTGGGCAATGAAATCTTCGCTCAGGTGCTCGAGGGCATTGACCGCAAACTGGGGGCATTTGGCCATCAGACGGTTCTGGGCCTGACCGAGCACGAAATCGACCACGAGGAAAAGTGGATCGAAACCGTTCTGTCCTGGCAACCTGCCGGGTTGATCGTCACCGGACGCTCACACAGCCCCAAAGCCATTCAAATGCTGCGCAGTGCAGGCATTCCCTTGGTGGAAATCTGGGACTTCAATTCCAGCCCATTGGATATGTGCGTTGGCCTGAATCACTTTGATAGCGGTTACAGCATGGGGCGCTACCTTGCCGGGATGGAGTACCGAAAGTTTGGATATGTTGGCACGTCGCATGACGTCGCCAATGCCGCGACAGCGCGGCTGAACGGGTTCTCCAAGGCAATTGAAGACGCAAATGGGCGGCTTGAAAAACAACTTTTGCTCAAGGATACCCCTGGCTTCTACACTGGTTTTTATGGGACCGAGCAGCTTTTGGCGGCCCATCGCGACATCGAAGCCATTTTCTATCAGAACGACAACATGGCCATTGGCGGCCTGCAATACACCCAGAAGATTGGTCTTCGCGTGCCGGATGACATCGGTATTGCAGGATGGGGCGACTTGCCTATCTCGGCAATTCAGCCATACCGGTTGACATCTATCGCTGTGCCACATCTGAAAATCGGTCAAATCGCCGCCGAGATGGTTTTAGCGCAGATAAACGGAGAGCCCGTGAAATCCGCCAAAGACGTCGGGTTTAGGCTCATTCCTGGTAGCACGGTCTTGAAGCCTACAGCTGGCGCGTAGCAGTTTTCATAGCCGCTAGTCTAAGCCACTGATCCGACGCTGAATCGACATCACCCGAGCCATGAATGGCTACATCTCCAGATTTGGACCCGCAAGCGCGGACGTCTCAGCAGTGCGCGGCGGCGTGATGTTGAATGGCTCTATACCGATCCGGGCTAACCGCGACATACGCCTGAATCGAGAGCTTCTACAGCAACCTGCGCGACGAGTTGCTCAAAGAGGAGCTGTACGACAGCCTGGACGGTGCATTGGTCACTACGATATTGCCTCCGGTCGGGCCGAATTTGGGCGGCTGGATTATTGCAGAAGGTAGTCTTGCAGCCGTAGAAAGCGCTCAGTTTCTTGTGTCACTTGGCTTTGCCCAGTTGGACCAATCAAAGATCTACTGTTTTACAGTTTCCAACAATAAACGCGTCGTTCAATTTCGTGACGGGTAACGATACACGATGCAGGTAATGTCGCCACGCGTTGGAATACACTGAAGAAGCGTAACGGCGTTTCACCCGGCATATGCCGGAAATTCAAAACACTCATCGAGCAACCGATGTGGATTGATCGCAGAGAACAGGGCCGCAGTTCAACCCGCGGCCCCAATTCCGCCACCTGAATTTGATCAGATATCCAGCGTGTGTTCTTTTTCCCAACGTGAAAAATGTGACACGAACGAGTTCCACTCCTGATGTTTCATCTTCAGGAATGCGCTCGAGAACTCCTGACCCATCATCGCCTTCAGCTCGGTGTCCTTGTCATAGTCACGCAGGGCGTCGAGCATATTAAGCGGCAGCTTCGGCGCGTCGGTCACGGTGTGGCCCTCAGCATACATGTCGATATCATACCGCCGCCCCGGATCTGCCTTACTGCGAATGCCGGACAAGCCAGCGGCGATGATGACTGCCTGCAGCAAATAGGGGTTAGTTGCCCCATCAGGCAGGCGCAACTCGAAACGGCCAGGCCCTGGCACCCGGACCATGTGGGTACGGTTATTGCCTGTCCAAGTCACCGTGTTCGGAGCCCAAGTCGCGCCCGACATGGTACGCGGCGCATTGATGCGCTTGTAAGAGTTCACGGTCGGGTTGGTGATGGCCGCCAATGCGCTGGCGTGCTTCATGATCCCACCCAAAAAGTGCTTGCCCTGTTCGCCCAGGCCAACTTCACCAGTTGGGCCATCGCCGTCACCCGCAAAGACGTTGGTTTTTGCGGCATCACCCGGCGCATCCCAGACCGAGATATGGGCATGACAGCCGTTGCCGGTCAGACCTTCGACCGGTTTTGGCATAAACGTGGCGCGCAAACCGTGCTTTTCAGCCACGGATTTGGTCATGAACTTGAAGAAAGAGTGCTTGTCAGCGGTACGCAAGACATCGTCAAACTCCCAGTTCATCTCGAACTGGCCATTGGCGTCTTCGTGGTCGTTTTGATACGGGCCCCAGCCCAGTTCCAGCATGTAATCGCAGATCTCGCGCACAACATCATAACGGCGCATCACCGCCTGTTGATCATAGCAGGGTTTCTCGGCGGTATCGAACGGGTCGCTGATCTGCTCTCCATCCGGGGTCAGCAGAAAAAATTCTGCCTCGATCCCGGTTTTGACATGCAGGCCTTCGCTTGCCGCTTCGTCAATCAGTCGGCGCAGCACGTTACGCGGCGCCTGAGCGACGTCCTTGTCTTCCATGACGCAGTTGCCCGCAACCCAGGCCACCTCGGGTTTCCAAGGCAGTTGTATCACAGAAGATGGATCCGGCACCGCCAGCATGTCGGGATGGGCCGGGGTCATATCCAGCCAGGTGGCGAACCCGGCAAACCCAGCGCCGTCTTCCTGCATGTCAGCGATCGCCTGCGCAGGAACCAGTTTAGCCCTCTGCCCACCGAACAGGTCGGTGAACGAAATCATGAAGTATTTGACGCCTTTTTCTTTTGCGAAAGCTGCGAGATCTGTCGTCACGATTGCTTTCCTTTCCCTGTTGTTTTTCGATTTTCAAAGCAAAACGCGGCCCCCATGAGGGAGCCGCGCAGCATCAATTCAGAACCCTTCCTTGCCGGGGTACCAACTGGTTCCCGCAAGTGGCACGCGCGCCATCGCGGCCGCCTCCATTGTCAACGCGCACAGGTCTTCGGGTTCGAGGTTGTGCAAGTGATTATGTCCGCAGGCGCGCGCAATGGTTTGAGCCTCCAGTGTCATCACCTTCAGGTAGTTGCGCAGCCTCCGCCCGGCCTCAACCGGGTCCAGACGCGCTGCCAGATCTGGATCCTGTGTGGTGATGCCAGCCGGATCCTTACCTTCGTGCCAATCGTCATAGGCACCGGTGGTTGTGCCCAGTTTTTGATATTCTGTTTCCCACTTCGGGTCGTTGTCACCAAGGGCCACCAATGCGGCGGTCCCGATGGCCACTGCATCTGCACCCAAGGCTAACGCTTTGGCTACATCGGCCCCGGTACGAATACCGCCCGAAATCACCAACTGCACTTCACGATGCACCCCCAGATCCTGTAAGGCCTGAACGGCGGGGCGGATGCAAGAGAGCGTAGGCAATCCGACATGTTCGATGAAAACATCCTGTGTAGCAGCGGTACCGCCCTGCATCCCGTCCATCACCACCACATCAGCCCCTGCCTTCACCGCCAAAGCGGTGTCGTAATACGGCCGCGTGGCGCCAACCTTGACGTAGATTGGCACCTGCCAATCGGTGATTTCCCGCAGTTCGAGGATCTTAATCTCCAGATCGTCCGGACCAGTCCAATCCGGGTGGCGACAGGCCGAGCGCTGGTCAATGCCCTTGGGCAGGGTCCGCATGTCGGCGACACGGTCAGAGATTTTCTGACCCAGCAGCATGCCGCCGCCACCTGGCTTGGCGCCTTGACCGACGACAATCTCGATCGCATCCGCCTTGCGCAGGTCATTTGGGTTCATGCCATACCGCGAGGGGAGGTATTGATAGACCAGTTTGTTGGAATGGCCGCGCTCTTCTGGGGTCATGCCACCGTCGCCGGTTGTGGTTGACGTACCAGCGGCCGAGGCGCCCCGACCAAGCGCTTCTTTAGCGGGGCCGGACAAGGCACCAAAGCTCATACCGGCAATCGTGACAGGAATATCCAGCAAGATCGGTTTTTTGGCAAAACGCGTGCCCAAAGTGACGGATGTATCGCAGCGCTCTCGATACCCCTCTAACGGGTAGCGGGAGACTGACGCGCCCAGAAATAGCAGGTCGTCAAAATGCGGCACCTTCCGTTTCGCCCCACCGCCGCGGATGTCATAGATGCCCGTAGCCGCAGCACGTCGGATTTCTGCATTGATCGGGTTTGAAAATGTCGCCGACTGGATCGGCAGGGTGCGGGGGATTTGATCGTCCATATCTTTCATACCCTTCTTCCTCAGTAGGCGGCTGATTTGTCGACATCAAAATTATAAAGCTGACGAGCTGAGCCATAGCGTTTGAACTCTTCAGGTTTGGCATCAGAGCCTGCGCGATCCAACAGGTCCTTCAAAATCTCAAAATGCTCGGGCCGCAATTCCTTTTCGATGCAATCCGCGCCCAGACTTTTGACCGAACCCCTGACAAACAGGCGGGCTTCGTACAGTGAATCTCCCAACGCGTCGCCTGCATCGCCGCACACAACCAGATTTCCGGCCTGCGCCATGAAGGCAGACATGTGCCCGATATCGCCGTGAACGACGATGTCGATGCCCTTCATCGAAATACCGCAGCGCGAGCTTGCATTCCCCTTAATCACCAGCAACCCACCGTGGCCCGTAGCCCCGGCATATTGGCTGGCATCGCCATCAATGATCACCTGACCGGACATCATGTTTTCGGCGACGCCGGGCCCTACTGATCCTTCGACCTTTATGGTCGCCTGCTGGTTCATGCCTGCACAATAGTAGCCAGTGGACCCTTTGACAGTCACCTCAATCGGCGCGTCCAGCCCGACTGCAATGGCGTGGCTTCCCTTGGGGTTTATCACTTGCCAATTTGTCTGGTTTGTCTCGCCGCTCTGCTTTTGCAGGGTCGAGTTCAGGCCCCGCAGCCCTTCTGCTTCAAGGTCATAGGTCTGCATTTCAGGCCGCCTTCTCTTTGGATGTAGGGCTGTCATTGTGGGACCAGAAATAGACCGTCGCCGGTTCGGGTTCCCAAACACGTGCATCTTCGATACCGGGCAAATTCACCAACGCGCGATACTCGCTGCCAAAGGCTACATATTGATCTGTCTCAGCCATAACGGCCGGCTTGCAGGCAATCGGATCGCGAACAACGCCAAAGCCATCTTTGGTGCCCACAACAAAGGTGAAAAAACCGTCCAGATCATCCAGGCTCGATTGCAGTGCTTCACCCAAAGTGGCGCCGTTCATCATTTTCCATGTCAGATAGGCAGCACCGACCTCGGTGTCGTTCTCGGTCTGGATGGTCACACCCTCGCGGCGCAACTTGCGACGCAAAGAGTTATGGTTGGACAGCGACCCGTTATGAACCAGACACTGGTCTGATCCTGTGTTGAACGGATGCGCACCCATTGTTGTCACGGCGGACTCTGTCGCCATGCGAGTGTGCCCGATCCCATGAGTTCCGGTCATGCCGCTCAGGTTGAAGCGGTCTGCAACATCTTTGGGCAGGCCTACCTCTTTGTAGATCTCGAGATTCTCACCCCGGCTCATAATGCGCACAGAAGGCCGAATTTCGGCTAGGATGGAGCGTGCGGCTTCAAATTGCCCTGCGGGGATGTCCAGCACCGTATGCGTGTCATTATCCGTCTGCGTCACTGCCACGCCCAGGCCTTTGCCCAACTCCTCGGCTAACCCGACAAAGTCACTATCGGCATTGGGGGATTGGACCGTGATCTTGGTTTTCCCAATAGAATCTTCACCATAAATGGCAATTCCGGCGCTGTCTGGTCCCCGATCTGTCATCGTGATCAGCATGTCTGTAAGCATATTGCCCAGTTGGGGCGCAAGAGACTGGTCTTTGAGGAATAATCCAACAATTCCGCACATGGCTGGCAGATCTCCTTGTGTGTTTCATTATGATTCGACGCTACCAACAAAATCGGGGGACATCAATAATCATAGGAAAATAATTTTCCTGAGAGGCAATGGGCGGAATGTCGATTTTCCGCCCATTGCTGGTTTTCAAATCGAGGTCAGTATCGCTCTAACTGCGCCTTCACCTTCTCTTCGTCGCCAGTGTGGCGCGCCTTTTCGAGGTGCTCGGCTTCCCGGACAAACTGGATGCGATGCCAGCCGATCCAAAAGATCACACCGATGATGACCATCAGAACCTCATAACCCTGAAAGGGATAGATTGGTCCAACTTCGGCCAGGTCAACGGCCCAGTCTGAATATCCATTCGTAGACATAGTGTTCTCCCTCACTTCGCCGCCACGCCACGGGCTGCAAGTTCTTGTTTGTCAGCCTCGATAATTGCTGCTTTGGCGTCCTCGTAGGCATGATGTTCAGCATAATCGAGGCCCTGCAGCTCGACTTCTTCAGGGATGCGCAGAACGCCTGCTGCGGCCTGCATCTTTGCCACGATCCAACCAGGCAGAAAGCCCAGAACGAAGAACATGATGATTGCGCCCGTGATCTGGCCGATCGGATTGATTGCTGCATAGCCTTCATACGGCGAAGACGGCACGCCCCACAGGACAAAACCAGAAATCACCAATCCGACTACCCCTGCATAACCATGCACCGCAACAGCTCCAACCGCGTCGTCCAGTTTGAACCGGCGTTCGACCCAATAGTGCAGTTTGTACACAATCACGACACCAATAGCGGCAATGATCATCGCCTGAATCGGGTGGTACAGATCATTTCCTGCCGAAGCGGTGATAATGCCAGCAAGTCCACCAGAGAAGGTCCAGAACGCATCACCTTTCGAGATCACATAAGCCGCCATCAACCCGCCAGACAGCGACATCAGGAAATTGAAAGTGATCGCCGACAGCGTCGTGGGTGCCAGATAGATGTTGGTCGCAGTCCAGGTCGCTCCGGTAATTTGACCATCGATTACTTCGGGCGAAATTACAGGGACGTTACATGCGGCGTAGAAGCCCCAGAACCCGGTGTAAATCAGAAAAATTCCGATGGTCAGCAGCCATGGATTGTGGGGGGGGATATCACGGGGCGTGCCATCCTTGGCGAATTTGCCCAAGCGCGGACCAAGCACCATTATGACGCCCAACGCGTAACCACCAGCAATCGCGTGGATAACTCCCGATGCATATGCATCGTGATATCCCAGTACGCGCACCATCCAGCCTCCATAATGCCAACCCCAAGCCGCATCGATGATCCAAAAAACCGATCCAATCAGAACTGCGTGCACCCAAAGGGCCGAAGATCTGATCCGCTCGATCACAGATCCAGAAACAATCGAGGCAGCGGTCCATGAGAACAGCAGGAATGCGGCCCAGAAAACACCCGTGATTCTATCACCCAGATTTGTGGCCATCGTATCGGCCCAAGGCAAATTCGCAGCACCTGCTTCAGTGTCCAGACCGCCCCAGAACGGAAAGTTCGGAAAGGCCCAGTAGATCCACCATCCGAACAAGAAGAACGTGACCGTCACCAACGGAATGATCATGATGTTTTTCATCAATGTGTGCATATGGTTACGAGCACGGCTGGCGCCGACTTCGTACATGCAAAAGCCCACATGGATGAGGAACATGAAAACGACCGTTACCCAGTAATAGAACTCGGTAAACACGGTCGTGAGCGCGTTTAGATTACCATCCACTTCTCAGTCTCCCTATTGTTGCAGCAGAAGGCGTCTCTGCGGACACTTTCCTGCTGGGAAATATTATCCACTCAGGGGACAATTTCGTTGATCACCTGTCAATAGATATGTGGGGCAAACATCTTTTAGAGTGGTGTCGCATCGGTGTTCCAGAGGGTTGAATTTAGCCGTAACCTCTTGCTAAGTAACAGATTTTGAGTTCGCCGCACTCCCTGATCAGGGTACAAAATTTGAAGGCAAATATTCCCATCAGGAAAAAAATCTGCACTGAGGTGTTGATTTTCGATCTGACATCGGCCTCAATATGGCCAACAAAAGCAACCAACGGGAGACCTGAACCATGGCCATTCTTTGGAGGACGTCGGCCCTTGCGCAGCGCCACGCCGAAATCGGCGGTGAGCTTGAAGACTGGAATGGAATGGGGACCGCATGGTTCTACGACGACAGCCCGGAACGTGCCAAAGCCGATTACGAAGCCATCCGCACCAAAGCCGGTCTGATGGATGTCTCGGGCCTGAAAAAGGTTCATGTCGTGGGCGAAGATGCGGCCTATGTCATTGACCGAGTCACCACGCGTAATGTGGAAAAGATCATGCCGGGTCGGTCGACCTATGCGTCAATCCTGAATGCCGAAGGCAAGTTTGTTGATGACTGCATCATTTATCGCCTGTCGGTGAACACCTGGCTTGTGGTGCACGGCACAGGAACGGGCATGGAGCAGTTGACATCGGTGGCGGCAGGCAAGAACTGCTCGATCATTTTTGACGACGACATGCATGACATGTCGCTGCAGGGACCAGTGGCCGTTGATTTCCTGGCCAAGCATATCCCCGGAATTCGCGATCTGGCGTATTTCGGCATCATACAGACCAAACTCTATGGCTGCCCGGTTATGATTTCGCGGACCGGTTACACCGGTGAGCGCGGGTATGAGATTTTCTGCCAAGCTAAACACGCGGTGCATCTGTGGGATAGCATTCTGGCCGAGGGTAAGGATATGGGCATCGTCCCGGTCCAATTCTCGACGCTCGATCTGCTGCGCACTGAAAGCTATCTTCTGTTCTATCCGGGCGACAACTCGGAAACCTACCCGTTCGACGGCGAAACCTGCGGTGATACGCTTTGGGAGCTGGGCCTGGAATTCACCGTTTCACCCGGGAAAACCGGCTTTATCGGGGCCGAAAACCACTATGCCTCGCAAGGCAAAGAGCGGTTCAAGATCTACGGCGTCAAGCTTGACGGCACTACGCCGGCGGATGAAGGCGCGGACCTGCTTCAAAACGGCGAAAAGGTCGGCGTCGTGACCTTCGGCATGTATTCCGAAATCAACGGGCACAATGTCGGCATCGCGCGGATGCCGGTCGCCTGTGCTTCACCCGGCACCAAGCTGACAGTGCGCAACGGTGATGGGACAGAAATAGCAGCGACTGCGGAAGAGATGCCGTTCTACGATCAGGACAAATCGATCAGAACCGCAAAGGGCTGAGTTTCAGGGGGCGCGACGGACATACCGTGGCGCCCTTCTCCTATTTGAGGGCACAATGTCAAAGTTCGAATTTCCCAAGTCAATCGCAAGCCGCCCGGTCTGGGGCACGCTAGAGGTTCGCCAGGGCGAACATCATCTCATGATCGCCGAGGCCGAAGGGGCCGAAGCCATTCTTGCCATCGCGACACCCGACCTGATGGCCAAAACCCATCTGATCTACATTCCCAAGGGAACGGATTACGTTGAGCGACTGCAAGCACTGAATCCCGCGCAGTTCTACGAAGGTCCGTCCTACGAGGCCTCGCTGCAGCGCATTCGCCGTGTGTTGGAAGACGCGCATATGGGGTTGCAGGTTTATCTGACCGGCACCGAAGGTATGATGGGGCAGGCCATGAACGAAGTGATGGCTGTTGGCCTGCCGCACACCGCAATCCAGACCGAACACCGCGGTTCAGTCGCGCGCCGCATGCAATGCGTGCACTGTAAGGGCATTACCGAAGACGTCGAGATTGACCCCTATGTCTGCGCGCATTGCGGATTGAACCTGTTCGTACGCGATCACTATTCCCGCCGCCTTGCCGCCTATCAAGGGGTTCGTGTCGACGCTGAAGATCATGGCAACGTGCCCGAGCCGAAGGGGATTTACGAATGAGCGGTGCCGAAAAAATTCAGGTCAAAGTGACCGAAATCACCCCGCTAAACGAGTTGGTGACGCGGTTCCGGTTTGAACGCGTCGACGGAGGGCAATTGCCAACTTTTTCGGGCGGGGCGCATACAGTGGTCGAAATGCAAGATGGCGGCATCACGCGGCTAAATCCGTATTCGCTTATGTCGGATCCGTTCGATCAGTCGTCCTACACCATCTCGGTGCGACGCGATGATGAGGGTCGGGGCGGATCGCTGTTCATGCATCGTCAGGTCAAGCTGGGCGATGAAATGACCATTAGCTACCCGGTTAACCTGTTCTCGCTGGACTTGCGGGCGCGCAAACATCTGTTTCTGGCCGGTGGCATTGGGATCACGCCTTTTCTGGCACAAATCAAACAGCTGGACGTGCTGCATGGCCATTGGGAATTGCACTATGCCTGCCGTAACCATGCGCTCGCTTCATATGCCGACCAACTTACAGACAGATACCCAAACGAGACGCGACTTTATTACGACGACCAGAGCCAGGCGATTGATCTTAAAAACCTATTAAGCGGCCAGCCTCTGGGCACTCATGTTTACGTCTGTGGTCCCAAAGGCATGATCGATTGGGTGCGCAATACCGCTGCCGCTGAGGGGTGGCCTGTTGACTGCATCCACTACGAAGAATTTCTGGCACCACAACCTGGCAAACCTTTCGAGGTTCGGTTGGCGAAGTCGGATAAGGTTGTCCATGTAGGTGAGAATGAAAGCCTGCTGGAAGCCATTGAACGCGAAGGCGTCGACGCACCTTATCTGTGCCGCGGCGGCGCCTGTGGCCAATGCGAAACCATGGTGTTGGATCACGATGGCAACTTCGTGCATCGTGACCACTGGTTGACCGCTGAAGAAAAAGCTTCGGGCAAGAAGATCATGCCCTGCGTATCGCGTTTCGAGGGCAAGTCCCTCGAGCTGGACCGCTGAGAGGAAGCCCGACATGACCATTCAATTCAACGACGAATCCTTCCGCGACGATTATACGTTCCACAACTCGGACTGGGCGATCAAACGGTTTCCGTTCCCGTTTCACGAAGACAGCTACATGTATTCTGTCAACATGGAGCAGCATCGGGGCGGTCCCGAGGGATCAGTCTATGAGATGCGGTTCGATGTGGACGAGCACTACGTCTCAGAGATGAAAGACCGCGCTATGGTTCTGGATCAGGACCCGCTGCGTTGTCAGTCGCTGCCGCATATGACCTTGGCGGGCTGGGACCTACTGGAACTGATCATGGTCAGCAAATCCGAGGATTACCCGGATTTGTTCGAACTGCATCGCAACGGCAACCAGTGGCGCTGGATCAATAAGCCAATGGGTATTGATCACAGCTTTACCTTCATGGATGAAACCACGCTGCCTTATGGCCCGATGGAGTACATCACCCGGCAGGCGCAAGGTGATTTCGCCGTGCTGGATCAGCGCGACGAGATGCTGTGGATGGACGCCGGCATGGTAACCACACAGGCCGACTGGAGCCTGGATTTCGACATTGGAATGAACTTTTTCGAATGGCATGCGCCAGTTCCGAAAGCCCATGAAATGGGTATTTTCCAGCGGGCCCTGAAGTTCCTGCTGAACATCCAGCAGGGCGCCCCCGCGCGGCGTTTGAACTGGACCATGACCGTAAACCCGCTGCTGGATACCAGCCCGGAAAACTACCACAAGTGGGGTATCCAGAAGACGACTCTGACGCCCGAAAACATCGCCCACAAGCAGCATCTGCGGGTTGAGTTGCAGACGTTCTTCCGTCTGCCGCGCTCCAACGCGCTGGTGTTCCCGATCCGTTGCTATTTGTGCAGTTTTCAGGATCTGATGACGGTGCCGAAATGGGGTCGCCGCCTGCACCGGGTTATTCGTGACCTGCCCGAAGAACTGGCAACCTACAAAGGGTTCATTGATAACAGACCGATGATGCTGGATTACCTCAGCCGGTTTGACGACGGGCTTCCGACCTCACCCGGAATCTGGCCGGATCTGGAAACAGAACCGCCACTGGCGAAGTAGCGGGTGTCATGGCTAGTGTTGAAACTCTGGATAAGGCCCTCTGGAGCGTAGCAGAGGACGACTCTGCTATGTATGACGCGCTTGCTCTGGTGCGGGCGTCTTTTCACTATATGAACGCACGCATCAACCCACCATCATCAATCCACCATCTGACGGTGGAAGGGATGCAAGAGCATTGCCGGGATGGTGGGGAAATCTGGGCTGTCGGCCGACCGTTATTTGGGTGCATGTTCCTGAAACCCAGAGGCGAGAGCCTGTATTTGAGCAAGCTTGCAGTGCAAGACGGGATGCGTGGACAAGGCGTTGGCCGGGCCCTGGTCGATCATGCAGAACGTCGGGCGCTTTCCCTTGGGCTTCCGGCATTGGAGTTGGAAACACGCGTGGAGCTGACCGAGAACCACCGGGTATTTTCAAGGTTTGGATTTACGATCGTAGCTACGGGTACGCACGCCGGATTTGATCAACCCACGGAGTTTGTTTTACGCAAGCCTATCAGTTTGCCTGCGGATAACTGATCACGGAGATGTAGCGCGCGGGCAAACTAACCAACCGTTCCGGACCGTGCGGTGCGTCGGCGTCAAAAAACAGCGTATCGCCAGGCCTGAGTGGATAAATCTGATCCCCGTGGCGATAATCAACCTCGCCTTCCAACATATAGATCGTTTCGATACCGCCATGTTGGAACGTCGGGAAAACGTCGGACTCGGCTGTCAACGTGATCAAGTAGGGTTCGACGATCACTCCAGATCCATTGGCACCGATATGGCCCAACAGGTTGTATTGGTGGTTGGCACGCGTGCCCTCGCGTTCCAGTTCCACACCCTCACCGGCTTTTGTGTGAACGGCTTCCCGGCGTTCTTCGAACTGCCGAAAAAAGCTTGTCAGCGGCACCGACAAGGCATCGGCTAGCAATTGCAGTGTGGTTAACGACGGCGACGTATTGCCGTTTTCGATCTTTGACAGCATACCAATCGACAATCCGGTCAGTTGGGCCAAATCCGCGACGGTGATGTTTTGCTGCTTACGAAAGGCACGTACTTCGCGACCGATGGCAACTTCGAGTACTTTTTCACGTTCGCCTGTCCGAACGGAATGAGGGTCCTGCGTCAGATTTGCCACCACTTCTGTATCGCGTTTTTTCAATTTCATAGGTCCAATGCATTGCTACACGTGTCCGAACTGGTTCTGCAAGCAGGTGCAAGGCATTCCCCTTGCCAATTCGATTTATCTTAGCACCAGTTTTTCCTGATAGTAAAATAATCATGCTGACAGACAAATTAACGGAGCCTGGATTCCTGGCTGTCGGCTAGCTAGCTGACCGTGGTCTTCAAGTTGCTGACTGCAACAAACGCGAGAGATAAGACACAGTCGGCATAGGCTTGATCAGCTCGGTTGCCGGTCTTGTAGCCTGACGTCGGCAAACCGACCGACTCAACCCGTTCGCTGTTTATAGTAGGTGTCTTTGTGAACGATCAGCCCGTCGCGGTAGGTCAGGATATCTACACTCAAAAACTCTTCCTTGGATCCATCTTTATGCGTGGCCGTGCGCCGATACTCGCAGTACGCCTTGTTGCCCGCCAGAGCGCAATCCAGCGTCTCCCAATGCACATTCTCGACTTTCTCAAAAAGTCCCGCGAACACGCTGCGGATTGTCTCGGCACCCTCAAATCGCACACCGTGCGGTTCTGTGCCGACCGCGTGATCGAAAGTCGCATCATCGGCGAAATGCTTCATTACAGCGTCGATGTCATTTGCGTTGAAAGCGTCGCCCACGGAGTCAACGAGGTCTCGGGTCAGAGCAGTCATAGGTTTGGTCCTTTTCCCTGAAGCATGTGACAGGCATAATTAAAGAACGGGCTTGTCGGATCGACGAGCACGTTCAATTCGTCGAAATGATCGACATCGGGCACCGTATAAAGGCCAACGGATCGCTTCGTGCTCCCATAGGCCTGCACATACATGCATGCCTGACGGTGAAATTCATCCGTCTCGGCCCCGCCGACCACAACCAGCTGTGGTGCGTTGGTGACCGGTGGATGGTTGACCATCGGGCTCTCAGCCTCAGCCTCGGCCGGGTCCATCCGAATGCCCGCATTCAGGGCTTCGGTCAGGCGCACAGGTTCCAGGTAACTGAGGGGTGAGACAGGGATGCCCGCCTTGATCAGGTCGCTTGGCAAATCCGCCCCAAAGACAGGCCAGTCGGTCGCCATCATCATCTGGGTGATATGGCCCCCCGCAGAATGCCCCATCACGGTTATGCGGTGGCGGTTGATCCCCAGGTCGCTTGCGTTCTGCCAGATAAACGCCATCGCCTCACGTGCTTCTTGCGAGATCCGTGTGATTGTGACGGAAGGACACAGATCATAGCCCACGATAACGACATTGACATCGGCGGCGACGAATGGCGTTGCAATGAAGCTGTAGATGGATTTGTCGCCGCGTTGCCAATACCCGCCATGAAAATAGACCTGTGTCGGGGCCGACGCGTTGCCACAACGGAACACATCCAGTTTCTGGTTGGCACCATCGCCGTAGCGTATGTCCAGGCTGCAATCGAGCCTGTTGCGCGCGGCTTCACTATCGGCACTCCACCCCGGAATGACCGTCTCTTCATAATCCGGCCGACCGGCGCGCAGGTTGTATTGCTCATCGAACTCAGCAGGCGTGAACCGAGTGTGATAAGTCAGATGATCGCTCATCCCAAAGCCTCCGGTTGTGACGCACCGAAAAAGCTGCCGCGGCAATAGACAAGAGGTGGAACAGGCGTATGTGTGTAGCTTGTGACGCGGCCCAAAAGGATTTCGTGATCACCCGCATCCATGCGGCCGTGCACCTCACAATCCAGATGCGCCGAAGCGCCCGGCAGGATCGGGGCCGCATGACCTGTGGTCCAGTCGGTGTCGGTAAACCGGTTCTCCACATCGCTGGCGAAATGCAGTGCCAGCATCTGTTGATCCGCAGATAGGATGTTCACTGCAAAGTGGTTGGACCCTGACAGGGTTGGGAACACGCGACCGGATTTCGCAATACAGACTGAAATCACCGGTGGCTCGAGTGACACCGACGTAAAGGAATTGGCGGTCAGGCCCCAGGGCTGATGATCAGTATCAAAGGCTGTCACGATGGTGACACCCGTCGGAAAAGACCCAAGCGCGCGTCGATAGTCGCGGATGTCCATTAGAGCACCCCTTCACTTGCGCAGGCTTTTTCCAAGGCCGCCCACTCATCCGGATTCGTTCCAAAATGGCGCATTACATGATCCTGATAAGAAGGGCGCTCCGCCAATCGCTGGTACCACGCATACACGTTTGGTAGCGCAGGGCGTTCAACGTCCACGTTGAAGTAGCGATAAGCAATGCAGCCAAGAGGGATGTCGCCCATGGTAAATGCGTCACCACACACAAACGGCTGGTTGCCCAGATGCCCGTCCAGAATGGTCAGAGCCTCGTGCGCCTGATCACGCAGTTCGGCGATTTTTGCGATGTCTCGCTGATCGGGTTGCGTGCGCACAGTGGCAAAGAAGAGGTAAATGACGGGCGAGAACGCACGGCTCGCCGACCACTCCATCCATTGATCGGCAAGCGCACGGGTCCGGAGGTCGGACGGGCTGAGCGTGCCAGCACCGTAACGGTCACACAGGTAGCGCACGATCGAGAGGCTCTCCCACAAAGGAAAGTCGCCATCGCGGATCGCGGGGATCATGCGATTGGGATTGAGTTTCGCATAGGCCTCGGTATCTAGTTTGCCAAAGCTCCCGCCGGCCAATTGAAGGGTGTAGTCCAACCCCAGTTCGTTTGCGGTCCAGATCACCGGGATCACGTTGGACGAATACGGGCGTCCCCAGATTTCAAGCATGTTGCAGCACCCGTTTTTCTGCGATCGACTGTGTGCCGAACTTCGGCACGACATGCTCGAACAGACGGTCCCAGCTTGCGAGGATCTTCTCGTAGGGCACGCCGGTGTACTGCTGCATCAACATCAGATGATCAAGGCCGATGGTCTCCTGCTTCTCGGCAAAACGCTCTGCCACATAGGCTGCATCGCCAACCACGATGATCCCACGCTTGTTAAGGAAGTCGAACCAGTCCATCGCCTCATCCTCGGGTGTCATCTCTTCACTGACATCAAGATAGCCATGTTTGGTCCATTCTCCTGCTGGGCGCGAGCCACCGAGGAATTCATAATAGGCATTTATGGCGGGACGGATCGTTTCAACTGCTTCGTCCATGTTCTCCCCCACATAGAATGCTGTGCATACGCCCACCCCCTCACCGAGTTTCACGTCGCGCCCTTCGCGCTGTGACAAGGCTTCGCGGTAAGGCTCCCAGCAAGCGAGTGTGCGTTTGGGCCCAGAGGACATGGAAATCACGCCCCAGCCTTTCTCTCCAGCAAGTTTGAAGGTGGGTGGCGCGTTGGACATCAGCCAAACTGGCGGGTGGCCGTTCTGATAGGGTCGCGGATGCAAATACATCGCTTTGTATTCGCCATCGTCCGTGTGATAGCGCGGATCAAGCGGTTCAAAAAAGCGGTTGGTCTCTGTCCAGCCGGGGACCGGAAACTGGTAGAATTCGCCCTTGTGAGTAAACGCTTCATTCGTCCAGGCCTTCAGAATAACCTCAAGGCTTTCCTGATACAGACGCATCACCTTGTCATTGTCCCGGCGATCCGCATCCTTGTTGAACTGCAGGGTCGCGCGTTCGTTTATGCCCTTCGCTACGCCAAAATCCACGCGGCCGAGGGTCATGTTGTCCAGCATCGCCACATCTTCCGCGACGCGCAGCGGATGCCAGTCGGGTAAAACAATCGGAGCCGTCCCCACCCGCAGTTTTTTGCAATGCGCCGCAACATGGGTGCACATCTGGATCGGATTGGGCGGGGCATTCATATAGCCGTTATGGGCAAAGTGATGTTCGGTGAACCATGCGGTCGTAAACCCGGCCTGCTCAGCCAGTGCGCATTGTTCGATGATCATTTCCAGTATGCGAGTCCAGGGAATCGTCTCTCCGGGGCTGAAATTCGCGATCAAATCAAAGCGCATGACGTCCTCCCAAACAGTCGCGATTGGTTGAATATTTTCTCATTTTTAAACTAGATTGAATTTTGCTCGAAAAATCAACCTGAATCTTCTATATCGACAATATGGATACAGACCTTTCACAGACGGATGCCGGGCAGCTTGGCAGCGAAATCCGGGAAGTGCGCAAAGCACGCGGGCTTACACTGAATGATCTTTCGGCCGCTGTGTCATGTTCCACGGCCTACCTCAGTCGGATCGAGCTTGGCTCGGCGAAGGTATCATCAGATCTTTTGCAAGAAATCAGTGCGGCCCTTTCGGTTGACCCCAACTGGTTCTTTCCCAAACAATCGGGAAACGGTTCACTCGAGCGAAAGCACGTCGTCCGCGCCGAAAACCGTCGGGCATTGTCGGGGATGTATACACGGACCGCCGAAGAACTCGGCTTCGAAGACGAACTGCTTTCAAGCACATTGTCAGGTCAATGCTATCTGATCCTGTCTCGTTTTCGCCCAGGCGCAGGCACACCACCTGACCCCCTGGAGGGCTACACATTCGAGGGCGAGCAACATGCAATTGTTTTGACCGGAGAAGTCGAACTGCGCCTTGGCGAAGAGATCATAGTCCTGCGCGAAGGCGACAGCTTTTCCTACCCTTCCATGATCGCGCATCGGTTTCGAAACCGCACCAAGAAGGAGGCGACAATGGTTTGGGCGATGTCTCCAATCAGGATCAGCTGGTGAGGAATTCAGAATTCTAACGCGACTCAAAACGGATCAGCGCGGTCAACACGCACGCAGGACTCAGGTTAGCCCAAGCGTGAAGTTTGCGATACACCTGACCAATAGGCCCAGCTTGGCTTTTCAGGCATCCGATTGAGATAAGAATCACCTGATTCAAAGGCTGCTAATGCTTGTCGACACTGGCATGAGATACGTTCCGGGCGATCCAACGGAAAGAACTAAGCACAAAAGCAAGATGCAATCTGACGTTGAATCGCGTCACCCCCAAGCACAAGTTAAGAAAGAGCGGCAACTGTGGTCAGAATCCGCCTCAAACATGTCCATAAATGGGGGGAAATAAGGCAATTTTAAGTACTTCCCCAGCGGCCTTGACTGAACTTCCAGTAAACAGCTACGTGATTAACAAATCATGAGGGTTGCTTCAGTTTTTTGAAATTCCTCTCAGTGAAACGAAGAACAATAATCTAGAGTTTGAGGGTAGGAAAATGTTTAATCAGGTCCTGAAAAATGCTTCTGGTGCGTTGATGTTTTCCGTTGCGACCATGGCAAACGCTGAAACTGTTCAGTTGAACAGTTTGGATGGCGGAATGACGCTAACCGGAGAGCTTATTGACTTCGATGGTGCCAACTACGAGCTCCGAACAGTGGTAGGTACAATTTCAGTCGACGCCTTCAAAGTCGAATGCATCGGCGAGGCTTGCCCCGACCGGAACGAAGGTCCGGTGGAATATGGTATTTCTGGCTCTTCTCGCTTGGTGGACGTTCTTTTTGCCGATCTCACCGTGCAATTCGGAGAGGAAATCGGCGGCGCCGCATTACGTTCTCAGGAAGAAGGCGTCGATAAACTTCTGCTTCGCAACGAACTAGGCGAGTTTTTGGCCGAAGTCTCCTTGATGGGTGGTGATTCCACCGACGGTATTAAGCAGCTGGTCGATGGAAACTCAGCACTGGCTGTGGCCACACGCCCTGCTCAACCCGACGAGCTTGCGAGCGCATCGCAGGCCGGGCTTGGGGATATGACCACAACTGAAAACCAGAAGATTTTTGCGCTGGATGGCTTGGTTGTCATTACATCACAAAGTAACCCTTTGCGGGCAATCGCCGAGCAGGATCTAGCGCGGATATTCTCCGGAGCCATTTCAAATTGGAACCAGATTGGTGGGCCCGATGCCCCGATCCAGCTATACATGCGCGCGCCTGACAGCGGAACTGGGTTAGTTTTCAGTGACCTGATCATGAATCCCGCCGGGGCAACTTACTCGAACGAGATGAGCCTCTTTGAAACAGACACAGAATTGGCAGCGGCGGTTGCCGCTGATCCACTTGGTATAGGGATTACCAGCCTAGCAAGTGCCGATGAAGCCAAGGTTCTCGCAATTCGCGGTGTTTGTGGCATCCAGGTTCCTGCGACCCCATTCACCATCAAAACAGAAGAATACCCGCTAAGCCGGCGCTTGTATGCTTATACCGGCGACACGGTGCCAGCACAGTTGAGCCGTTTCATGCAATTCCTCGAAAGCGAAAAAGCGCAAGAGACAATTGATGCTTCAGGGTTTGTGTCGCTTGGTGAATCCCTGCAAGGCCCGAATGAACAGGGGTTACGGTATCTTGGCGCAGTTATGCCAACTGATGCAGAGGTCACTCTGAAGCAGTTGCGGGAAATGTCGGCTGAGCTGTCCGGTGCCGATCGTAGCTCAATCACCTTTCGTTTTGCCTTCGGATCTTCCCGTCTGGATTCCCGTGCACAGGACGACATAACGCGTCTTGCTTCTTTGCTTGCCAAGGAAGAAACCACAAACAAGGAGCTTCTGCTGATAGGGTACACGGACTCTGTGGGAGCGGGTAAATCCAATCGTTCGCTCAGCCAGCAGCGTGCCAAACAGGTCAACGACGCTTTGTTGCAAGCAGCGCCTGCCAACAGCCTAGATGGGTTAACGATCCGCACGCTGGGCTATGGCGAGATCTCGCCGCTAAGCTGCAATGACACCGAGAATGGCCGCCGGATCAATCGCCGTGTGGAAGTTTGGCTGCGGGACATCGTCGCGACATCCCAATAGCGAGGCACCAACTCAGCTTCGAAACAGGGATACACCGGTCAGTGACCAAGACGATAATTCAATGGAGTAACGTAGTATGAGAATGCTCGCAATTTTGGCCAATGTTTTCCTACTGCACCTGTCAGGGACGGCTGTCGCACAGGAAGAGCCGTATAATACCGCTGTAGAAAGTTGGTTAAACGGCAGCGAGGCCGAAGGCCTGCAGGGTTTGTCGGAAGCGGCCAGTCAGGGGAACAGTTCGGCGCAGATGATCCTCGGTCAGATTGATCGCGACACGGTACCGGGTGGGTTTTCCGACTATTTGATTGACCATCCGGGACGCGACCAACTTCTGCGCGCGCCGGATCCCGACAAGGGAACCGTAAACTGGTTGCTTGCTCTGAGCGACCCTGCCCTGAAAGCAAACGGTGAGGCCGTCTTTGGGTATCGGGTTGGTCGCCAGCCGATAAGCAACGCGATAGCGTTGCAATCTCATGGTGAGGTTGAAGGTGCTGAGTATGTATTGTGGAATACACTGAACAACGGCCGTTTTGACTTGATCAATTCCATGCCTGCAGAAAACTATGGCCTGTCCGAAGCTGGTTTTCTCAAGTGGATCGAAGCCTATATGGCGCGGGAAAACAAGGCAATCACGATGCGCGCCTTTGTGGAAGAGGCCAATCCCAAGCGGGTCTCAGGGTTGTTGGGTCTGAAACGGCTGGCGCGGCTGCTGAATCTCAATCAGCATTTTTCCGACGAAGCAAACCAGTTCACGACGGTTATGCTTGGCCGCGGCTCGGATTTGCCGGAAAGTGTCAATTTGGTTCGCTTGAACGAAAACATTTCCCGCATCAGTGAAACCGATAGTTACCTGAATATCGTCAAGCGCTACTGTGAGTCCTGTGAAGGAGACACCGTTGACTACGATTGCGTGGTGCAGGCTTTGGAAATTGCAGGAGGCTATAAGACTTTGATGTCGATCCGTACCCCTGTTGAGACCTCGATTGATCAGGCCACATTTATGAACTCTAAACGCCCGGTCGAAATCTTCTCGCAGTTGGTGAACAATATGCGCCGCTATTACTCTCGCGACATTCGGTCATCCTGTATCGCCGCCAATCTAAAAGCCAAACTGTAGCAGGCTGCTGAAACGACAAGGCTTGTTCGGGTCATCATATGTTCGCAGACACCGGGAACCTTTGCCTGATCAACTCATCCGTGCAATGGTTCCGGATCCGGTAAATTAGGAGTTAAACGTTTGTATGTCCTGACATCTCTACGCTGACCAACTTGGATCCAACAAAGTGTCTTCTGGAAATCATGGTTTGAACAGATTCGCTTAAAGATTGTGTTTAACAGAGAAGCTTTCTTGTGATCGGAATTTGAGTAATTCCTGATGCGATAAAGGATGAAAAACGGACGGGACGAGGCATGGGCAACGTAATGAAACTTGTAACCACTGGTCATGAAGATACAGGTCAGATGACCGGGGCCTCTTCCGCGGATGACCTCCCTGCAGGTACCGAGCTGTTGCATGGCCAGTATAAGATTGATCACTATCTGAACAGCGGCGGCTTCGGTATCACTTATCTGGCCTCTGACAGTCTCAACCGCAAGGTGGTGATCAAAGAGTGCTTTCCGGCCATGTTCGCCCGCCGGCAAAACGTGTTGGTGCAGGCACGTGTTCAAAAGCACAAGGAAAATCTTCGCCAGATTGTACGACATTTCATCCAAGAGGCGCAGCGCCTTGCAAGTATGGATCATCCCAATATCGTTGGCGTACACCAGGTCTTTGAGGACAACGACACTGCCTATATGGCACTAGATTTCATCGAAGGCCCGGATCTTCTAGACGCAATCGAAGACACCGACACACGGCTGGACGAAGCCGACGTTATGTCGATCCTACGGCAAATTCTGGATGCGGTAGCATATATGCACAAGCAGGGGATGCTGCATCGGGACATCTCGCCAGACAACATCCTGATCGGACCGGACAAGATACCTGTCTTGATTGATTTCGGTGCCGCACGTGAGCAGGCCAGAAAAACAAACCGTGTTCTGTCCGCCCTGCGCGCAGTCAAGGACGGCTATTCACCACAGGAATTTTACGTAACTGACGGCGTTCAGGGACCGTTTAGCGACCTCTATGCCTTGGCGGCATCATTCTATCATGTGATCACCGGAGAGCGTGCACCAGATAGCCAGACCCGGGTCTCTGCGATTGCCGAGCGGAAGCCCGATCCCTGCAAACTCCTTCAGGGTCGCTTTGACAAATATGATGACGTTTTTCTCGAGGCGCTCGACAAGGCCATGTCGGCCATGCCAAAGGATCGTTTTCAAACCGCTGATGAGTGGCTTGAGGCGATAGACCACTTGGCTGAACCCCCAGCGGTAGAGCAAGATGTTAAAATTGCTGTCTCTTCATCCGGGGGAAACAAGCGCGTTGCGATAGGCGGCGGACTGCTTGCTCTTGGAGTTGTCGGCGCCGTAGTCGGGGTTCTGGCCAGCGGAGTGTTTTCGTCAGCCCCCGAACCACTGATCACGCAAGAGGACATATTGGCTGCTGAAGCCGAAGCCCGGGCCCAAGCTGAGGTCGAAGCAGCGGCAGCGGCAGAAGCAATAGCAGATGCCACTGCGCGCGCCGCAGAAGCCGAAGCGCGTCTGGCCCAAGCAGAAGCGCGCGCGCAGGCAGAGACCACGGCACGCGCCCAGGCCGAAGCGGCCGCCCAGGCGGCGGCCCAAGCCGAAGCAGAAGCCCGCGCCAAAGCAGCAACCGAAGCCGAAGCCCGTGCGCAGGCAGAGGCCGAAGCGGCCGCTCAGGCGGCGGCCCAAGCCGAAGCGGAAGCCCGCGCCAAAGCGGCGGTCGAAGCACAAGCCCGTGCGCAGGCCGAAGTGGAGGCCGCGTCTAAAGCGGCGGCAGAGGCGCAAGCCCGAGCGCAGGCAGAGGTCGAAGCGGCCGCTCAGGCGGCAGCAGAGGCTGAGGCTGAAGCCCGCCTACAAGCTGAGCTCGAAGCGGCCGCCAAAGTGGAAGCCGAAAGCATAGCTCAGGCGAATGTCGAAGCCGAAGTTGATACAACCACACAACCCCTTCAGGATTTAGAACCAACCTCGATAGAATCGGAATGGAAGGTTCTTCTGCCTTTCGTGGCATCAGCGGACAATCCCGATACCGTGGAATACGTAACCGCCGAGGCCCCGGCATGGGTTTACGCGGGGCTGCGTGTTGACGCGGTCAATGGGACCAAAATCAATGATCTAAATTCCATTAGTGACATTCTGCTTCAATCAGGGGCTACCCCTTCGCAGGAAGGCACCTTGGGTGTTACCTTGGGACTTTCTAATCCGCGAGACGGTGTCGAAGTGCGGGAAGTTACCCTGGGTGTCGTACAAGACACGACCTTGTCGAATGGTGTTATGTTTCAATCCCAATATGCTGAAAACGGTAAGTGGGTTACAAGCGTGGTTCACGTCCCAGATGATGTCGGCCCTGGCACAACTCTGAAACCAGATGATCAACTGACAGCCTATTTTCCAACAGATGAAAGTATCGATGGACAAGACACGATTGCCGATCTTTTGCGAGCAGGATCGCGTGACGGTCAGACGGACTTCAAGTTCACTGTCAGAAGAGGTGCTTCTTTGTGGCTGGCGGATCTACACTACGAAGGTACTAACTAGGTAGTGGATGCGCGCCAGCCGGTACGGTCTCCACATCTGCTTCGCCTCCTATGCAGCGGTTTCCAAGCGAAACAACATCAGCGTTCGGACTGTCGAGCGTCATATCTCGATATTAGTGGAGTTTGGATTTCTCCGATGCGCAATGCAATTGCGCACCTTAGGCACCCCGAGATCAGATTTGTCAGTTGAATGGGGTCTGCAGTCGCTGTGCTGACAAAAGCATTAGCAAACGACGATGCCACCAAAGATCACTTCTAAGTTTTGCGACAGATCTGACCAAGCCCTCTTGGCTTCGCAAAGGCGATTTTTTTTTCGACCTATCTTAATCAGAGAATCCCGGACCTTTGTCCTTCGTCGACCTCAACCCGCCAATCAGGTACATCGTTGATCAACATTAATGCAGCACGACGCAGCGTGGCGCGTATTCTCTCGACAACTGGCCCGTCCAAACCACAATCCGCTAAGGCAGCATCAAAGGTTTCAAGCCAAAGCTCTGCATCCGCTTCCCGAATGGGCACATGCGCATGAATCTCGCGCAGGTCCATGTGGCCGAACCGTTCGCGGTAATAGGCGCGGCCGCCCAGAAACCCGCTGAGAAATTCAAACTGTGCCTGTCTGGTATGATTTAGCCCGTGACCGCGAAAATGAAGCCTATGCAAAGACTGCACCGCCGGGTCAGTCTCCATCCGATCATAAAATCGCTCGACAAGAACCCGCAGTTGGCCTTCGCCGCCCAGTTGTTCCAAAGCTGATGACATATCCAGCTTCTCCAAGTCTTTACCGTCAATTATGTTGCATAACAGGAAAATAAGTTTATCAACAGTGACATGTTGGCGCGACTGATATCATTGATTGGCAACAGATTGATCGGTTCGAAACTACCACGTGCGATGACCGCATGAGCGCTCTTTTACTTGGGTTGCTGGCGGCATTGTGCTGGGGAATTCACGATCTGTCGGTCCGATATATCAGCCAGTCCGTCAGCGTCATTGCATCGCTCATGGCCGTTTTGGTTTTCGGTGCGTTTCTGCAGTTCGCTCTGGTAGCAGCTTGGGGTGACTTCGGCCCAATGTCCGGCGTTGCGATCTCTTTTGCGATCGCAACGGGTGGGTTTTATCTTCTGGCCGGCCTCAGCATGTATGCCGCGTTTCAGCGTGGACCGGTACGTTTGGTAGCTCCGCTTGTTGCAAGCTACCCGGTCTTGTCGGTCACGCTTGCAATATGGCGCGGATCGACGGTCAGTGTCTGGCATTGGCTAGCCGTGATTGCGATCGGCGTCGGTGTGTCCATCGTCGCCGCGCAGTCCGACGACACAGACACGACCTACCCTGCGCCCGGCCCGACGATAGCCCTGTCATTGCTTGCAGCAGTCGGGTTTGCTGCGGCTTTTGCCTTGGGTCAATATGCAACAGAGATCGGCGATGAATATTCCGTGTCACTGATCGGGCGGCTGACGGCAATCTTCGTTCTGACCACGATCGCGCTCATCTCAGGCAAGTCGATCTGGCCCGGGGTGCAGGCGTTGCCTCTGCTATGTTTGATGGGCCTGTTAGACGCGGTCGCAATTCTAAGTGTTGTAGCTGCCGGTGGATTGCCAAATGCCCAGTACGCTTCTGTCGCAGCCTCGGTTTTTGGCTTACTTACCGTCGTTCTTGCATGGGCGGTTCTGAAGGAAAACATGGCTCCACGCCAATGGCTTGGGTGTGGCGTCGCTTTCGCGGGAATTGGCTATCTCGCGATGTGAGCATCGCATCTGAATATCACTTTCCCATGTGTTTGGTGGGCCGAAATTGCACTGTTTAACAAGAACTCAATCTCACCCGGACGCACTGGTCCGACACCATGCCATGCTCCGGGACGAATGAGATCCTTGTACGATTGTAGCTGCCGCCGAATACTCCTCACATTTATATGCACCGGTGCGTCCGGAAGCAGAAGAACGGCAAACACATCGGCAGCAGCGTCAAGCTCTTTCATGTTGGCGTAGCAGTCCTCAATTGCCATGCCCTGCCCCCAAACCTGCTGATCTACAGGCATTCCCAGAAGCGTTGCGCGCAGCACCAAAGCGCGGGATCGGATGGCATTGGATTTTGAAGACCCAATCGAAACGATCACCATGCGTGTGTTGCGGCCTGCAATATGCCAATACCGTGATACCGCAGGATGAGAAAACATGCTGCCGCCAGTGGATTGGGCGGCGGCAGCGGTACTCACGCCGTTAGTCCTTCGGGTTCTGGTAGTTTGTTTGCGCGGCATGCTGCGGTTAGTGTGTTGGCGAGGAGGCATGCGATTGTCATGGGTCCGA